>JAYVGH010000050.1:0-6692 GCA_043772435.1 Bacteroidota bacterium | reverse complement strand
CTGCACCTTTATCTAATTTTTCGTACTATGGCGCAATGTGTGCCGGTACTAGTAAAGTATTGGTAGATAATTCCAGTAATACACCTACAAGTTGGAGTTGGACAATTACACCAACTACAGGTGTTACGTTTAATTCAACCAGTGTTCAAAATCCCACACTTAATTTTACTAGTGCGGGTGTTTATTCAATCTCTATGATTTCAGGTAATGGAATTGGCACAGCTACTGCCGTTGTTACTAAAACACTTTCAGTATATATTACCCCAACATTAGTTTTATCTGCTAATAGTATGACAGTTTGTGACGCAGACCCATTTACAGTTAGCGCTACAGGAGCAACTTCGTATACCTGGAGTTATAGTGGGGGTTATGCATCAACAACAACATACACACCTATGGGCGATTGGACATATACCGTAACAGGTTCTAACAGCGGTTGTACTGCAAAAGATACAGTACACGTTGTAAACATTGCAAAACCAACATTAGTACTTTCGGCAAACAGTTTAACCGTGTGCGAACAAACATCGTTTTCGGTTTCGGTTTCGGGTGCCAATACTTATACATGGAGCAATGGAGGTGGCAACAGTGCCAACGTAACTTTTAGCACCCCTACAGCAGGTTATACCACTTATACCGTAACAGGCGAAGCGGGAGGTTGTTTAAAATCAGATACCATAAATGTATTGGCTATAAGCTGTGTAGGCATTTTAGAGTTGAAACAATACGGCACTAGTTTTAAAGTGTATCCCAACCCAACAAACGATAAACTCACTTTAAAAATGAATGATGCAAAATTGTTAGACGCAACTATAGAATTGTTTGATGTTTCCGGCAAATCTGTATTAAAACAACACGCTAAATTTGATAAAGATAAAACAGAAATTACAATATCTATTGCCGCTTTAGCAAACGGAGTTTATTCGTTAAAATTAATATCGAAACAAGGGAGTTCGCAAACGTTGAAAATTGTGAAGGAGTAGATTTGGAATTGGTATTATAAACAGTTAAGTAATAATCTCCCAATTCCTTAACATTCTCATAATAAACAAAAATTCGCATACTTAAAATCGAATATTACATTTATAAAAAACTAATCCCTATGAAAAAACAAATCTTTATTATATTAGTTACTTTAGGCTTTTTGAAAATTCATTCTCAAGTTATTCCTAATTATGTTCCATTTAGTCAAAATGGAATTTTTGATACGGTTTACGATTACTTGGGAAATAAATATGCTCTGAAAGACCAAGTTATTAATCCACCCGCTGGTTACGGTGGTAATTTACGGCCTCTGCCTACTGCTTCATGTAGTGCAGGCTATTTCAATATTTATTTTGCACCAGGTAGTGTATTTACAGGCACAAATGCAATAGCGATGCAAAATGTTATTTGTAATTTATTTACTGATATTTCAAATTTTATTAATTCTCCATTAACACTTCCCGGCAATACTACAAAAGTCAACATTTACTGCACGGATACACCTATTTCTTCAGGTGCATTAGGGCTTGCCGGGGCATTTTTTGCTTTACCAATTTCACCATCAAACCCTAATCCAGGCATTGTCGATAATGTGATACAAAAAACTATCCAGTCGGGCGTTAATGCTTATGCAGGTTTACCGAGTTCATTTTTTATGAATGCTAATAATTTTTATCATGGTGTGTTGCAAGTAAGCCCAACCGCATCTTGGCATACTACTTTATCAACCAATAATATAAGCCCGACAGATTATGATTTATACTCCGTTATGTTACACGAAACCATGCACGCTTTAGGCTTTGCATCGTTAATTACCTATCCCGGAACTTCAATTTTTGGAACAAATAACAATTATTACGGACGTTATGATAAATACCTAAAAAACTTTTCTGGAACACCTTTATTAACATCATCTACCGCTTCATGTGTAAATTCAAATATTGCTTTCACGGGGCCTGCTTCACAAATTAGCCCGGGCACTTGCACAACTTCAATTCCTACTGATATTACTAATTGTTCAACGGCGGCGAGATATATTAGTTCAAATGTAAATGTTGCTGTTTATACTCCAAATTGTTGGGAAGCAGGAAGCAGCCTTAGCCATTTTGAAGATATGTGTAGTACACCGGCTTGGTTTTCATCAACCTGCGCAGTAACACCACCCGGATCTAATAATAATTTATATTATTCTTTAAGTAATTCTAACGGTGTCGGCAATTGTTATGTTAAACGCTATTTAAAAGAAGAAGAGCGTTTTGTTTTATGTGATTTGAATTATGCTGTAGCAAGCGCTTACACCAGTATTGCAACTGGGGCACCACATACCTACACCGGGGGGGGTTGCGCAAATTCTTACGTATATGGGGTTAATGACGGGCTATCGAATTCAGGTACTTATACAATAACAAGCACAACCGGTTCTGCTATTATTCCGTTAACTACTATCATAAGTAATGACGGACCACCTGGTGGTGTATCATTAACTTGTCCAGAGGTAGTATATGGAAGCTCTGCCACAGCAGCAATTGTTGGCAGTAATCTTGTAGTAAATGCTACATCCGGTTACTCTGGTTTGGTTATTGTTAAATATTATCCCCAATCATTTACCCAATATGGTAATGATACTTATATTTATGTCTATTTCATACAGTCAGGTTGTAATCCACCCACTGCTTGTAACGTTGTACAAAACGGCAGTTTTGAGAATTTAAACACTTCATCAAGTAATTGTGGGGTTATTTATTATCCTGTAGGTACTTATAGTTTAGGACCAAAGTTAAGTTGCTGGGAGGTACATGATATTAATCCTGATTTATTTACCAGGGGCTGCAGTACCACTCTTGCACCTTTTATAGCCTCTCCGTTATTTGCAAATGCTTATAATTTAGGCACCAATACTTATAGTTCGGTTCCCCCTGCAAATAGTTTTAATTTTTCGCCTAACGACCACATAGTTGGGTTTGGATGGGGGTATGCCAGTGGTACACCAATTTCCGAATCTCTTAAAAACACCTTAAGTGCGCCTTTAGTGCCAACGCAAACCTATGTATTATCTTTTTGGGCATATAATTATTCCGGACCGCAAAATGGTGCCATTAATAATTCTGCTAATGCACCAGTAGCTTTATCTTTTGCTTCGGATGTAAATATTGCAACAATTCCCACAGGTAATTTTCCGGTCGGTTTAAATCCTGTAGCTGAATTTACAATTAACACAAATGCCTGGACGCAAATTACCAATACATTTGTATTTAACGGAACCGCCAATCATAACGCACTATTTGTAGGCCCTAATGCAGTAAATTCTGGCTCCTTACTTATAGCCTATTCAAGTAATTACGGATATATGTATATAGACGAGTTATCGATAATTCCCTATACTTCAAATACACCAACTTTTGTAATTACACCAAACTGCGGAACAGGGTCATACACTAATTTAGCACAGTATGCCACATCTATTCCGGGTGTGTTTACTGGTACCGGTGTTACACAAAGTTCAGGACAATATAATTTTAATTTTCCTCCAACTTTGGCTTCGGGCAATTACCCGGTAGCGTTTACTTATACAGCAACAAATGGGTGTGTAAATACCTTGTGGCAAAATATTCATGTGGGTGGAATAACAACAAGTACCAGTACTTTTGGCTGCGCAAACAACGGTTACGTTTTAAGTGCAAATGGATTTTCAACAGGCACAACTTATACCTGGTTACCGGGAGGACAGAATACGCAAAGTATAACTGTTTTTATTGGCGCACCAACTGTTTTTACTTTAGTTACTGCAAACGGTACTCTTTGCACCCAAACGTTTACAATGCTTTTGGGTACTACACCCCCAACACCTACAATTAATCCTGTTCCGCCAGTTTGTATAGGAATATTTAATCCGATCCCTTTAAACACTTACATAGCGCCTGGTTCTCCCTTAGGTGGCTTAATAAATGGCGTTGGCATACAACAACAATCCTGTATATCATTTGGTAATTGTTTTTATTTAAATTTAACGTTACCTACAACCTACACACCCGGTATATATACATACACATATTCGGTTCCACCAAATCCTAGTGGTGGCATCTTTTGTTCGGTAAGTAATACATTTAATGTACAATTTATTCCAAACTTTACTATAAATTTAAACGCAACCCCATCATTATCCAGTACCTGTATAATTGCAGGACAGAGTACTACAGTAATAGCCAGTACTAACCCTTCAACGGCCAGTGTAACGTACACCTGGCTGCCGGGTGGGCAAACAACTTCAAGTGTTATTTTAACCCCAACGGCAAGCACTGTTTATAGCTTAACCGGTAGTAATGGAGGCTGTACACACACAAGCAATTTTACGCTAAACCCTGTTCCAGGTGTAAACTTTACAAACACCCCTACCACTTGGTGTACCTACCAAAGTATTTTTTATTTAGAAAATTATTTAAGTGCCAGTACCCCAACGGGTGGCACTTGGAGTGCCGACCCTAGCTTTGGAACAATATATACAGCCTCTGTAGGTTTAACTGCCGTAAATATTAATCCGGCTCTAACAACAATTGGAACACACACTATATATTATAGTTTTACCTCACCAACAAATAGTCTTTGTATTAGTACCAGTCAATTTACTGTAAATGTATTGGCAGGATTTGCATTAACTGCCAGCACCAATGGACTTTATTGTAGTAATTTAGGTTTAGGCGCAACATTAAGCGCTACTGCAAACCCAAATACCACAGTAACATTTACTTGGTTGCCTGGAAATTTAGCGGGAGCAAATCAAACCGTTACACCAAGTTCAAACACTATTTATACTCTTGTTGCAAGTAATACAGCAGGCTGTAGCTTTACAAACGCATTAAGCGTTACTGTTAATAGTGCGTGTTGTACAGCCGCTAATAATTTTACTACTAGCTTTTTAACCGGAGGTGCGTACACAGGGCAATGGGCCGTAAATCAAAATTTAACTATTGCAGGTAATGTTTCATTTATTGGTGAATTTATAGCAGCTCCAAACGTAAGTATTACGGTTGCGCCCGGGGTATTATTTAATGTAGTTAATTCCCACTTATACAGTTGTGGTGATATGTGGCAAGGTATTGATGTTAATAATGGTGGAAGAGTACAAGTATTAGGCTCTTTAATAGAAGATGCTTTTGCCGCTATTAGTTGTACCGCTTCTACTAACACTACTACAACTGCAAAAGATATTGATATTAGCAGAAGTATTTTTAACAAAAACCTTGTAGGCGTTAAAATTGCAAATTACAATCAGGCTGTTGCAAGTGCACCGTTTACGGTATACAGTTCGGTATTTACCAGCCGTAATTTACCGTTCACATCTACCGTATGGCCTAATGCCAATAACACCCTGCCGGGTTTAAGAGCTATAACAGGTGCCACTAATACATTATTTAGCCCTTACAATTTACAAAACTATATGCCTATAAATTTAAAAGCACCAAATACTGCAATTACTAGTTCAATTGGGGTATATATTGAAAACAGCGGTACTACGTTTAATACTACAGGAACCACCCCGCTATTTACAAGTATTTTAATTGGCGAAAAAGCATTTACAGATAATGCCTTATTTAATTTATTCGATAATTTACTATTTGGTATATACGCTTATGCCAGTAATGTGGAAAGCCAAAATAATACCTTTCAAAACGCACGCAGGGTTATTGTTTGTAGCCCACGTTGTAGGGTTGTTGGTGGCTTTGGCATTTATTGTACAGATAATTATACCCTTGCCGCTAACAATTATTTATTAGCCTCACACCCAAGCGGATTTAGTAATAACGGACGTATTAATAAATTTTACGATTGTTACGTTGGCATTGGCTTGAATAATATTTTTACTGCCGATGTGCAATATGCAGATTTTAGAGGCTCACAAACAACGGCTAACCCGCCAAGTACCGCTTTGGCAGCTTCAGGTGCAATTGGTGTTAATATAGTTAGCAACCGCTTAAAAAATTATAAAATAAGCAACAATACCATGCAAAATTTATTTCGCGGAGTAAGTACTCAAATAACCAATAACTATTTAAACATACCGGGGCAATCGGCTTACGGACAATATTTGGCAAGAGTTGCTATAGCTAATAATACCATTGTGCCTCAATTGCCAACTACTGTGGTTACAGGTACTGCACGCATATTTTTAGGCGTTTATGCAAGTAATATTTTATACAGTGGCTCAAGTAGCTTTAAAGAAACAGGAACTGATTTTAGAATTAACGACAATACCTTAAAAAATGTGTGGCGTGGGGTGCTGTTGTATGGCTTTAACATTACTAACTACAGCGCAGTAGCTGCTAATAATACCATTACATTAATACAAGATGCCAGCCCGCAACAACAATACGGTGTGTATTGTGCCAATGGTTATGCTAATATTATAAATACAAATATTATTACAGGCTTTAATACCACCAACACCTTGGTAACAGGCGTTTATAATAGTATGAATAGCGCACCCACCACTACTGCGCCAGCCCTAAACAGCATACAGTGCAATAGCGTAACCAACCTATTTGCAGGTTTTGAGTTTGCAAGTTATAACGTGGGTAGTTTTTGGCGCAACAATAATATGCAAATTAATAAACGTGGCTTATATTTAAGTAACAATGGTGTTATTGGACAACAAGGTAATACTGGAAGTGCAACTGATAATAAATGGAATGGGGTTTGGGGTGGCACCAATT
>JAYVGH010000049.1:0-22144 GCA_043772435.1 Bacteroidota bacterium | reverse complement strand
GATGGTAGTTGGTACACTTCCATCTATATCGCAGGTAATATCGGCAATTACACTCATGTGAAAATCAGGAGCCTTTATATCATCAATTGTAAACATTTTTGGTGAGCGGGGATCCCAATAATGCGCCGAAATAAATAAATCGGTAACTTTTGTAAAGGCTACAAATTTTGATACAAAATGTTCGGGGTGCTTAAAAAAATCGTTTAAATCAAAATTATGATCATCGGGTCTTTCAACATAATCACGCGGATTTAATTGGCAATACACCGGTTCGCGAAAGCTGTTTCCTAAAAATTCTTCGGGGGTAACTTTTCTGATGCGTAAAGCACTTAAGGTTTCAATAACGCCATTGGCAACACGTCCGCCACCCGTTAAAGCAATTTTTATGTTGGGCAATTTTACACGTTTTAATTCTTCTTCCATTTCAGCCCTGTCGCGGCAAAGGTTGGCTGGTTTTAAGCGAAACAAATCGTATTTTAAACCATAGCCTAGTATGCCGTTATAAGCACCTACCACACCGGCATAACGACCAAAACCAATAATTCGATTATTATTCTTATCGGTTAAGGTTTCATAATCCATCATCTGAATTTTTTTTTCGATTAATACCTTCATTAATTTTTTATTGTGCGCTTGTTTTTTTATGGTATGTGAAAAGAAAAAATATTTTTTGTTTGGTATTAATAATTCTTTAGGTACTTCTTTAACGCCCATTAATACATCGCAATCGCTAATATCTTCCTGCAAAGTAATGCCAAACGATGTATATTCATCATCGCTGTAGCATCTAATTTTACTAGGTTGCACAACAATTTCAACATTGGGGTAAAAACGCGCAATTTCTGAACAAATTAAAGGAGTTAAAGGAACACGTTTATCGGGCGGACTTTTCTCCTCACGTAAAACGCCAATTTTTATTTTAAGCATAATGTAGTATTTTTACAAATATAACATTTATGCTTTTTTTACCTCGAGATTTTATTTTACTTTTTTTTGGAGTACTTGTATCAATTTCGAGTTACGCTCAAAGCACAAAACAATCCTTACTTACAAAAAAATACGCGCCTTTACAATTACAAATCGATGCTGAAATTTTAAAAACTGTTATTTTAAAAATGCATCCTGTAATAGGTATTTATAACTCAAAGGTGTATTACGAAGCAAAGTTTGACGATTTAATTGCTTCATTAAATGATAGTTTAACCGAAAAACAATTTAGAATTAAACTAAAAATACTTATTGATGATTTACATTGCGGTCATACTGAAGCTATATATTCCAAAGCCTATGGTAAAGAGGTAAATAAACTAAAATTAAATTATTCGCCCTACATTTTCATTCCTGTTCAAAATAAAGTATATGTACTAAGCAGCATTAATAAAAGACGGGATACACTTTTAGCCAAAGGGACAGAAATTATAAAAATTAATGGTTTTACAGTAGACTCAATGTTAAAAGCATGCAAGCAAATGATAACTGTAGATGGTTACAATGAAACTGGTAAAAACCATTATTTAAAGTACGGATTTAACGGGTATTATTTAGGTTTATTTGGGAGGCCGGATACTTTTAATGTAGAGTACTTAAAAGATAAAAAAATAAAAACAGTAAAATATTCTGCTTCAAAATTAATTAATATTCCTGCTATTCCTATTTTACCTAAAGATGATAGCACTTTTACAAATTATAAACGCGCAGCTGTAAAGTATAAATTTTTAGACGCTGATAAAAAATCTATGCTTGTTAAAATTTATTCGTTTTCGCGTAAACGTTATAAAAAAGCTTATAAAAAAGTATTTAAAAAATTAAAGGATAATAAATCTGAGAATTTAGTAATTGACTTGAGAGGTAACGGTGGAGGCAGTTTGGGCAATAGTTATAGATTATTAAGTTATTTGCTTGACAGTACAAAACAACAAACTTTGCACACGCATGTAAAAAAATACCCACAAAAAAAATATACTAGTGGCAATATTTGGTTTAAACTAATGCGAAGCGGCTTTAAATACATTGCAAAAAAACATACTGTTGGCGATACCGATTTTTACACCGTAAAATTAAAACCCAGAAAACATAATTATAGCGGAAAAATAATTGTATTAATTAATGGCGGTTCATTTTCTGCATCGTGTTTGGTAAGCGCTTATTTAAAAGACAATAATAGAGCTATTTTTATTGGTGAAGAAACCAGTGGAGCGATTGAAGGTTGTAATGCAGGTATAACGCCTTATTATATTTTGCCATACACTAAATTAAAAATAAGGGTTCCTGCTTTTAGAATAAAACATGATATTTATAATGTAAATACCGGACATGGTATTATACCGGATTATAAAATAGAGTATACAATAAGTGATATTTTTGCAAAAAAAGATTTAGAGTTACAAAAAGTAAAAGAATTACTGAACATAAAATAAATGAGAGTATTTTTTAATTGGTTTAAAACAAAATATACGCCTTTACAACAATTACTAATAATTGGTTTTTTAGCCCGATTAGTATCTGTAATTTTTAGTAAAGGCTTTGGTTTTTTTGATGATCATTTTTTAATTGTTGAAGCATCACAAAGTTGGGTAGACGGCTATGATTATAATGATTGGTTGCCCGATCCAAACTTCCCTAAACGACAAGCGCAGGGGCACCCTTTGTTTTATGTTTGGTTGCACTACGTATTTTTTAGTTTTTGTAAATTAATTGGCATTGTTAATCCGCAGGTAAAAATGATGCTGGTTAGATTAATTCACGCATTGTATTCGCTATTATTAATTAAGTATAGTTATAAAATAACACAACACTACAACAACGCTAAAGTAGCATGGTATGTGGGTTTGTTTATGGCGTTATATTGGTTTATGCCATTTGCTTGTGTGCGTCAGTTGGCAGAGTTTGTATGTGTGCCACCTATATTAATGGCTATTTGGCTATTAATAAAGCCAAATGCAACGTTTAAAAATTATGTGTTTGTAGGATTATTGTTTGGGGTTGCGTTTAGTATTCGTTTTCAAATTGTATTTGTATTAGCAGGAATTGGGATTGCACTTTTAATTTATAAAACGCCCTTAAAAAATATTTTACTAATTATTGTATCGTTTTTTGTTTTTATTGGAATTACAAATGGCATAGTAGATTTTGTTTTATGGAAAAAACCTTTTGCCGAATTTTTTGAATACATTAATTATAATTTAACCAATGCAAATGTATACGGTACAAATAATTGGCACATGTACCTCGATTTAATATTTGGGCTGCTAATTCCACCACTAAGTTTTTTAGTTTTTGCTGGCTATTTTTATACTTGGAAAAAACTGCCAATTTTATTTTGGCCCGTATTTATTTATTTGGCATTTCACACATACTTCCCTAACAAACAAGAGCGTTTTGTATTAACTATTTTTCCCTTATTAATTATTGCCGGAACCATAGGAATGTTTGATATTTACGAACGATATAAACAAAAATTTAACCAAAAATTATTAAGAGGATTAAAGTATTTTGTTATTATTTTAAATTGTATTTTTTTAATGTTATTGAGTCCCTCGTATGGTAAACGGCACATGGTAGAAAGTGCTTATTATTTTTACAATAAAAAAGATTTTACCAGTTATTTTATTGAGGACAGTAATAAAGATTCAGAGTTTTTAATGCCACCTTTATATTACACAGGCAAATGGTATTCGGTTTTTGGGGTTACCAAACAATTTAATGCCGATAGCACTTTAATGCATTATAATTTAAAGCACATAAATCCTAAACCTAATTACGTAATATTTATGCAAGCCGAAAATATAACTGCTAGAGTTGATACTTTACGAAAACGTTTTCCAACTTTAACTTACGAAGCTACAATTGAAGCAAGTTTATTGGATAAAACTCTGCACTGGTTAAACCCGCTTAACGATAATCAAACAGCCTATATTTATAAAATAAAATAGTCTGTTTTCGTTTAGTAATAATAACTTTTAAACCCTTTTTTTAAAACCTAGATTCGCGAAAATTTATTAACTTAGATGCTCAAATTATGATAGAAATTATTATTGAAAAAATTAAGGAAGTCGCTTTTAAAAAGGTTTCAAATTCCGACGATTTATTTGCGTCCGGAATTCTAACATCAATATTAGTTGTAGATTTAGCAACAGCTTTAGAAGAGGAGTTTAATATTACAATTCCTTTTACAGAAATAATTTTAGAGAATTTTTCAACTCCAGAATCAATTAAAAATTATATAAGTACTAAGCTAAAGTGATATTAAAAAAAATATTTTTTTTACATATATTACCTGTTATAATTGTTGTAATAGCTGTTCACTTTTTTATAAAATTAAATAGAATCCAATTGGCATATACAAGTTATATTAATTTTTCTGCCAAGGAAATAAATGAAAATAAAGGATTTGATAAATTCTATCCTAATGAGATAAAAAATCAAGTTTCTCTAGCAATTTCTTTAAAAAGAGGTATTCCTGTTTTGTTTGGATCATCTGAACTAACTTCAACTCATTTAAGTGGAATTGCCAGTAATTTTTTTAATAATAACAAAGGAGATAAATTTTTGTCGGTTGGTCACGCAGGCTTTCAAAATTTCTCTATCTTGTCAGTTCTTGCAGCCAATAAAAGTGTTTTAAAAAACTCAAAAATTACAATTATTTTATCGCCAGGATGGTTTGAAAAACAATTTTGTAAAGGAACATCTATCGCATCTTTTTTTGAGTTTTGCCCACCAAATTATTTATATCAAATTTATAAAGATACTAGTATTGATAAAACCACAAAAAAACATATTCAGAGTTATTTATACGCTAATTATGATAAAATTAATAGCCCGGATGCAGTTCTAAGGTTAATGAGTAAAAATCAAACTACGAGCATTAATAGTATTTTTAATTATCCACTTGAATTTTTAAATAATACTTTATTAAAACAACAAGAAAAATTGGATGCATATCTTATATCTCAAAAGCAAATTTTAGATGTAATTAATAACTACAGTGTTACCCCCTATTTATTTCGTAATAAATATGTAAATTGGGACTCATTGAAGTTTATTGCAAGCCATGAGTTTAAACTAATAAGCAATAATAATTTAATTGGTGTGCAAAATGATTACTACAATAATTGGTTAAAAAACAAACCTAAAAAAGTACTACACGTATTAGATATTGATAAAAATAATGAATATAAAGATTTTACAGTATTAATTAATTTTCTTAAGAATAATAATATAAAACCTTTATTTGTTATTATGCCACTTAATTCATTGGCTCATAAAAATTTGGAAGTATTGGCACCTACGGTAAAATCAATTAATGATTTGCTTGTTAAAAATAATTTTACAACATTAGATATGTTTACACCTAATTTAAAAAACTATCAAATTGGTGTTTTAGAAGATATTATGCATCCATATAATGTTGGATGGTACCAAATAGATAAATTTATTTTAGAAAATTATCATGATTAAAATTAACAAACAAGATTTTAGCAGTTTTTTAAAAAACACTTTAATATATGGCGCAATTATTATTGGCGGCTATTTATTGTACGGTTATAATAATAAAAATACATATAATATTCCTCACACTGATTTTTCGTTTATATACGCCCAATTTTAAAACATGCTGCCCTTTACGGATATAGATTTCTTTTTATTTGCTGTTTTATACGTATTTATAATTTGGTTGTTTGTGTTACTACTTAAGTTTAAAAATTATAAGATTATTATATTTATACTTTCACTTATTTACTTAATTTTTTATTATAAGTATACCATTGCCGCACTAAGTTTTGGTATAACAACGTTTTTATTTACACAATTTTTATCCTTAAAAATAAATCATCGCCTTATTTCTTCAATAATTATTGCACTACCAATGATTTTAATAAAGGTACATTATAATCCTGATTTTATTTATTTTGCCGGACTTTCATTTGTTACTTTTAGAGCCATTCAAGTAAATATTGACCATTCGAAAGAAGAAACCTTAAACTTTGTGAATTATTTTAACTTTTTATTTTTTATTCCTAGTTTATATATTGGACCTTTAGATAAATATAAACGCTTTGTTTTAAATTGTGAAAAGTGTGTAATAAATTCCGAAATAATTTTAGGCGGTTTACAAGAAATTATCAAGGGAATTTTATATAAGTTTATTATTGCAGAATCTATCTTACGCTTTTGGTTAAATTCAGAACAAGACGGGTTGACATCATTACAACATATTAATGATATTTACGCTTATACATTTTATTTATTTTTCGACTTTGCCGGCTATTCATCAATGGCAATAGGCATGGCTAAATTAGTTGGAATTAATTTGCCTGTTAACTTTAATAAACCTTTTTTAGCTATAAATCCACCCGATTTTTGGCAACGTTGGCACGCTTCACTAACAAATTGGTTAAGCGATTATTTATTTAAGCCTTTATATAAGTGGTTAAATACTATCAAAAAGCTAAAAAAGCAATCAGCAACAAAACAAAACATCGCTATTTTTTTTACATTATTTGTTATGGGAATATGGAATGGATTTGAGTCCAACTTTTTGTGGAGTGGTATTATTTATGGAATATACAGTGTTACACACAACATTTATACAATACAATGTAGAAAAAAGGATAAGGATATTTTTTTTGGCAAATTAAACCCGACTTTTGTAAAGTATATTTCTGTATTCATCATGTTTAATTTAGTTTGCTTAGCGTTGTATATTTTCAGCGGCAGGTACCAATAAATAATATAAAATGATATTTAATTTTAATACTAACCAATTTATTAATAATAAAATTAGTACTGCTCCATTTATTATTGGCACAGATATAAGTTTAACTCAAAACGAGGCTTATAATTTGCATTTAACGCTAAAGAACATTTTACTTGATTTACAATTACCCAAGGGGCATCCCATTTGTATATATGGAGAAAAAGAAGCTCTTTTTCCTATAGTAATGATAACTTTAATAGCATTGGATATACCATATATTCCCATTGATGCAATTATGCCAAGTGGTAGAATAAAAAATATACAACAACAAACGGAAAGCAAAGTATTAATTAACTGTACAAACAAAAATTGTGATGTAGAATTTGATATTTGTATTGCTAACAATTTTCAAATTATTAAAAACAAAACAAATATTACTTTCCCTGTAATAAATGGTAATAGTAGCGACCCAATTCGGTATATTCTTTTTACATCAGGCAGTACAGGCACTCCAAAAGGTGTTCAAATTACAGCTAATGCATTAAATAGTTTTGTAAACTGGTTTGTTACATGGCCTGAAATTAATACTCAAACCGTGTTTATGAATCAAGCACCATTTAGTTTTGATGTATCCTTGTGCGATTTTATTGGAACTTTTGCATGTGGTGCTACTTTAGTTTTAAATAATTATACTATTTTAAAAAGTGGTAATCCTTTTTTAGAACGTCTGAAAAAATTTAAAGCAAATACAATTATATGTACGCCTTCGTTTATAAAAATGTATGTTTCTGTGCCTGATTTTAATGAGGATAATTATCCTGAATTAATTCAAATTATTTTTATGGGTGAAGAACTTTTGGCAAGTACTGTAAGAAAAATAAAATCAAAATTCCCAAAGCTAAAAGTAGTAAATGCTTACGGGCCTACCGAAGCAACAGTTGTGGTTACATACATACAAATTACGGATGATATACTTAATAAATATTCAACTTCATTACCAATTGGTTATTGTAGACCCAATGCCGAATTAGTAGTTTTAAATAAAGATGTTAATAGTGGGATAGGTGAATTAGGTTTAATTGGAAATAATTTATCAATTGGATATTTTAACGATATTGAAAAAACAAACCAAGCTTTTATTTTTGAAAAGGGAAAACGAATATATAAAACAGGAGATGTTGGTTACATTAAAGATGATTTGGTATTTTATTGTGGTAGAAACGACAATCAGGTTAAATTAAATGGGTATAGAATAGAATTAGATGAAATTACTAGTATGTTGTTAATGCATCCGCGTATTATAAATGCATCTACTATTCCATTAACCAAAGATGGAACCGCTAAAAAAATAATTTCATTTATTGTGGTTGATAATAATGTAAATGAGGCGGAATTAGAGCTAAAGTCTTATCTATTAATAAATTTACCCAGCTATATGATTCCCTCTGAATTTATAATCTTAAAAGAGTTTCCTTTAAATTCGAATTATAAAACCGATAAAAAAGCTCTCTTAGATTTATATTTAAGTAATAACGTTTAAATATGAGTGTAATAAACAGTTTTGTAAATTAGTGAAGTGAATGTGGATCTAAAAGCTATTTTTTAATGATTTTTATTTTTATTAAATCACTTTAAAACTTTACAATTTCATAACATATAAATTTAATTATTTATTGTATTTTTACTAACCGCAAGCGAATATCCTTGATGGTTAATTTAGCACTTAAATAAATTACACCCTAAACCGCTTCATTAAATAAATTATTTAAATGAAGTTTCAGTTTTTAAAAATATCCATTTTAACTTTACTGATTGGTTTTACAAAAACTTCTTTTTCTCAATGTATAAATACTTTTCCTAATACTCAAAATTTTGAATCATCTGCCACTTGGACTTCCGGGGGTTCAAATTCCGATTGGGCATGGGGCACGCCATCTAAACCCGTTATTTCAAATGCCGGTGGTGGTTCAAAATGTTGGATTATTGGTGGATTAAATGGTTCAAGTTACAGCGGTTTGCAACAATCTTACATTGAAAGCCCTTGTTATGATTTAAGTTCATTAACATATCCAACCGTTAACTTTAAAGTGTTTTGGGAAATGGAATACCGTTACGATGGCGCCAGTTTTCAATATTGCATTAGTAACGGGGCATGGCAAACAGTAGGATTAGCAAACGAACTTTTAAACTGTGCTACACAAAATTGGTACAATTACAGTGCAGTTAATTATTTAGGTTGGACAGGTTCTAAAAGTGGTTGGTCAGGTAATAGTCAGCCAACATCAGGTGGTTGCCAAGGTGGCTCGGGCAGTTTGGGTTGGGTAACTTCAAAACACTGTTTAGCCGGTTTAGCGGGTAAAAGCAATGTTAAATTTCGTTTTGTATTTGGTTCGGGACAAACTTGTAATGGTTTTGATGGTTTTGCCATTGATGATTTTACAGTAGAAAATGCAATGGCTAATCCTGTAACATTTACAAATACCTGCACAAACTTTACAAGTATAAATTCAGCATGTTCAACATCTTTAAGTTACGCTTGGAATTTTGGAGATCCTGTAATTGCCGCAAATAATACATCAACGCTTACCAATCCTACCCATGTGTTTAGTAACCCTGGTATTTATACAGTGTCTTTAAGTTCAACAGACGGACCTTGCGGAGCAAAAACATCCTTTACAAAAACAGTATCTGTGTTAGGTTCTTCAATAACTGCATCATCTAATGTTAGTTGTAAAGGAGGTAATAATGGAAGCGCTACTGTTTTAGGATTTAATGGCAATTCAAATTTAACCTATACATGGTCACCTAAAGGAGGTAATAACTCAACTGCTTCGGTGCTAACAGCAGGTAATTACTCAGTTTTTATTCAAGATGGAAATGGCTGTAAAAGTACCAGTACTGTTGATATTAATGAACCAAATAGTTCCACAGGTGCATCTTCACAAACAGTTGTAAGTTGTTTGGGTAATACTGCCATATTAAGTCCAACTATATCAGGCATTTCAGATCCTATTACATATTCGTGGTCACCGGGTGGTTTTACGTCATCTTCTATAAATGTAAATTCTTCTGCCAATACTGTTTATACTTTAGTGATTACCATTGGTGGTGTATGCCCTAAAATTGAACAAAAATTATTTACAAACGTAGTTGTTCCTAAACCAAACATTTTGTTTTTAAACACAAATACTAAAGGCTGCGCGCCATTATGTGTTGATTTTAAAGATAACAGTAGTACCACCTCAGGTAGTATTACAGCTTGGATTTGGCAATTTGCTGATGGTACAATTTCAAATCTTTCTAAACCAACAATTTGTTTTAATAAAGCCGGAGTTTACAAAGTAAGTTATGGTGTTATTAATTCGTACGGTTGTTCTAATTTTCAAGATTCTATTTTAACCATAATTGTTTTACCAACCCCTGTTGCAGATTTTATTCCTGATAAAAATGATTTTACAGATTTAGAAGAAACAACCGTAAATTTTAAAGATATTTCTACCACCAATCCAACAAATTGGGAATGGAACTTTGCAGGATTAAAAAAAGATACTTTAAAAAATCCTAATTTTAATTTTTCGATAAGTGGTTCTTACCCGGTTATTTTAAGTGTTACAAACCAATATGGTTGTAGTGCTTCTGTTACACATACTATAAATGTGTTACCTGAATTTACATTTTATGCACCTAATACATTTTCGCCAAACAACGATAATTTAAACGATGTTTTTATGCCAATTGGCAGAGGTTGGGAAACTGCAAGTTATAAATTTGAAATTTTTAACCGGTGGGGTCAAAAATTATTTAGTGCCCAAAATGTTAACCAAGCTTGGGATGGCAAAACATCTGCCGGGGATAATTTTGTTGAAGAAGGTACATACGTTTATAAAGTGGAAGTAAACAATAGCTCTAAAAAATTAAATAGCTACATAGGGAACATTACGGTAATTAAGTAATTAATTCCGAAATTTTTATCTTTCCCAATTTTTCAAAATCTTTGCAATCTTTTAAAATCAAACACGTAAATTTACCAACTATGGATAAACGTGCCGAAGCCTTTTTACGCTTACTTAACATTATGGATGAATTGCGCGAGCAATGCCCCTGGGATAAAAAACAAACCATTGAAAGTTTAAGACACTTAACTATCGAAGAAACTTACGAGCTAAGTGATGCCATTTTAAAAAACGATTTAACCGAAGTAAAAAAAGAGTTAGGCGATATTTTATTACACGTTGTTTTTTATGCTAAAATAGCTAGCGAAACCAATACATTTAATATTACAAATGTAATTGACAGTTTGTGCGAAAAATTAATTTACCGCCATCCACATATTTACAGTGATGTAAAAGCAGATACTGCAGAAGAAGTAAAACAAAATTGGGAACAATTAAAACAAAAAGAAAAAGGCGGTAATACAAGTGTTTTAAGCGGAGTGCCAAATAGCATGCCTGCCTTATTAAAAGCCTACCGCATACAGGAAAAAGCTCGAGCGGTTGGTTTTGATTGGGAAGACCCAAAAGAAGTATTTGAAAAAGTAAAAGAAGAATTAAACGAATTTGAAGCTGAGATTAAAGACAAAAATCATGCTCTAGCCGAAAAAGAATTTGGCGATGTATTATTCTCTTTAATAAATTACGCTCGTTTTTTAAATATTAACCCTGAAGATGCTTTAGAACAAACCAATAAAAAATTTATAAAACGTTTTGGGTATATGGAAGAAAAAGTAAAAGCTCAGGGCAAACAAATTGCAGATTGTAAGCTTGAAGAGTTAGATATTTATTGGAACGAAGCAAAAAATTAAAATTACCTTTTGAAACAATTTTTAAAAAATAACGCATTTATTTTTTCTTTTTATTTTGCTTTAATATTTACTGCAATTTATTTCTTATTAAACTATGATAAAACTGTCATTCATATTTATTTAAATCAATTTGTTGGATATAAGTTTATTGATTTCTTTTTCTTTTACATGACTTATTTTGGGGATGGCAGAATAGCTCCCATTTTAATAATTTTAATTTTATTGTATAATATTCGTTTAGGTATTTACGTTACTACATCTCTAATATTGGCAACATCGTTTTCTTCAATCTTAAAACATTATTTTTTTAACGATGTATATCGGCCGAGTTTTGTATTCGAGTGGTATAATCACACCCCTATTACTTATATAAAAGATGAGTTTTTATATATTGCTAATAGCTTTCCAAGCGGACATTCTACACAAGTTTTTTCTATTTTTATGTGTTTGATTTTTTTTACAAAAAATAATTTTTTAAAATTTTTATTTTTTTCGGTTGCAGTTTTAACCGCTATTAGCCGAACTTACTTATCGCAGCATTGGTTGGTAGACATAACTGTTGGCAGTATTATTGGTACAGGTTTTAGTATAGTTTTTTATTATGTTTTTATAATAAAAAATAAATTAAGTAAATTAAATAAACCCCTACTATTTAAAAATTGACAACTCTTTTAAAAAATAATTTTGTGGTAGGAGCATTAATTACATTAATAGCCGCTCTTATTTTTATTCCCTTTATTGGCAATTGCCCTTTGTTTGATTGGGACGAGGTAAATTTTGCCGAGTGCGCCCGCGAAATGGTTATTTCAAAAAATTATGCCGAAGTACAATTAAACTACCGTCCTTTTTGGGAAAAACCCCCATTATTTATTTGGATGCAAGCAGCCTCTATGAACATTTTTGGAATTAACGAATTTGCAGCACGTTTGCCGAATGCTTTGTGTAGCATTTTTACATTGATTGCACTTTTTGTAATTGGTAAAAAATTTCATTCTCAAAAATTTGGTATTGTTTGGTGCGTAATTTATACAGCAACCTTATTGCCCCATTTGTATTTTAAATCAGGCTTAATCGATCCTTGGTTTAACTTATTTATTTTTATCTCCGTTTATAATTGTATACAGTTTATTAATAATCCAAATGGTAATCCGCAATTGGTAAATGCTTTATTTGCCGGTGTTTGTTTGGGTTTAGCGGTGTTAACTAAAGGTCCGGCGGCATTGGTAATTGTTGCGTTGGTGTTTTTAGTTTATTTTATCTTAACTAAATCGTTAGCATTATTTAATACCAAGGTTTTGTGGCTATTTATAATTACAACATTATTTGTAAGCGGCAGCTGGTTTTTAGTGGAGTTTTTAAATGGTAATCAAAATGTAATTAAAGAGTTTATTACCTATCAAATTAGATTATTAAAAACTGAGGATGCAGGTCATGGTGGCCCGTTTATTTATCATTTTGTAGTTTTATTAATAGGTTGTTTTCCGGCATCTTTAATTTTTATAGCCTCTTATTCAAACAAAGCTAATTTAACACCTTATCAATTATTAGTTAAAAAAATAATATTGATTTTATTTTGGGTGGTTATAATTTTATTTTCTATTGCAAAAACAAAAATTGTACATTATTCATCGCTGTGTTATTTTCCAATTACGTTTATTAGTGCTATGGGCTTAACACTATTTTTTAAAGAATTAAAATTTAACACTTATTTAAAAATAATTTATTGGATAGTAGCGTCACTAATAACCATTTTGTTTTTAGCTATTGGGTTTATTAATACGTTTAAAGATAAATTAATAAACTCTAATTTAATTGATGATGTTTTTGCCAAAGAAAATTTAAAGGCAGATGTAAATTGGCTTGGGGTAGAGTGGGTAGTAGGTGTAATTTTTTTAACGGGATGTGTACTTTTATATGTTGCCATCCAAAAACAAAAAATAAAATTTGCCTATTTTAGTTTAGTAAGTTTTGTTTTGTTTATTTATTTTGCAATAATCTTAATTATTCCAAAGGTTGAGCAATATACCCAACATGCAGCCATCGAGTTTTACAAAACTTGTGCTTCTAAAAAATGTTACGTTGAAACCCATAGTTTTAAAAGTTACGCTTACTTATTTTACAGTAACCGCCTGCCTTCCGATTATCAAAATCCAAATCAATTAAAAGACATTGAAGTTTTTTTAGAAAATCATGAAAAATTAGGACATTCGCGCTACACAAGTTTTCCAACTGCTAATGCCGATTGGATGAAAAACGGTAGTATTGACCGGCCTGTTTATATAGTGGCTAAAATTCAAGACGAAAAACAAATGTTTACAAATCTTGAGTTCAAAAAACTGTATTCTAAAAATGGTTTTTCTTTTTTTGAGCGGCTACCACTAATGCCTAATCCTTAAACCCTATTATTGTTAAAAAACACTAAACAAATTTTTTACTATATTTAAACATTGGTACATTTGTTGTAATACCTAATCACATGAAAAATAAATTAATCATAGTCCTAACTTTTGTTTCGACATTTTACTTTGCTCAAAAGCAAACCGCCAAACCTTACAGTTTTAAAATAGACGGATCGATCCATAATTTTTCTGGAAAATATATATATCTACACCACAAATGGGATGATAAGGATGTTACTGATTCCGCCAAAATTGTAAACAACAAATTTAGCTTTAACTTAAAAGCTATCGATCCAAATATGTATTGGTTTACAACTACCAATAGCGTTACGGTACAACCTAATTTAGTGTTTTTTGTAGATGCTACAGCGTCTTTAAAAGCGTCGTTAATTGGCGACTCACTTGCCTATTCAACAGTTGAAGGCGGCCAAACGCAAAAAGATTATTTAGAATACCGTCAACTAATAAATGTTTTTACGGGTCAACAAATGCAAATGCAAACCGATTATAATACTGCCAGCCAAACCGGCGATTTTGCAAAAATGAATGGTATTAAAGAACAATATCAAACCTTAAACGGTACTTTTTTGGGAGGATTAAAAGGATTTGTAAAAAATCATCCAAAAAGTGCTGTTAGCGGTTTTATAATTTACAACGATTTTAATAATCCTAATGTACCTATCACAGAAGTAGTTGAAGCCCTTAGTTATATTGATAAAAGTATAGAAAACACTAAATTTATTAAATTGGCGCAAGCTCGTGTAGATGCTGTAAAAGGTACAATGGTTGGTTTTGCTGCAAATAATTTTACTCAAAATACGCCCGAAGGCAAACCTATAAAACTGAGCGATTATAAAGGCAAGAAAATGGTATTGGTAGATTTTTGGGCAAGTTGGTGTGGCCCTTGTCGTATGGAAAACCCAAATGTAGTTAATGCTTATAATAAATATAAAGACAAAGGCTTTACTGTGTTAGGGGTTTCATTTGATTCTGATAAAGATAAATGGTTACAAGCTATTGCTAAAGATAATTTAACCTGGGATCATGTTAGCGACTTAAAAGCTTGGGGCAACGAGGTCGGAAAATTGTACAGTATTACGGGTATTCCTGCCAATATTCTAGTAGATAAAGATGGCAAAATTGTAGGTAAAAATTTGCGTGGTGCCGATTTGGACGCTAAATTAGAAGAACTTTTAAATAAAAAGTAATAAAATATTAGCCGCGGATTTTAATGATTTTGCAGATTAAGAAATAAAAAAATTAGTGTAATCTGTAAAATTTGTAGCTTTAAAAAATTTCATCCTAAATCTCTAAAAAACTATTCAAAATCTTTGTAATTTTTCTAAACAAAAAAGTATTAAATTCGTCAAAATTTTAATTAAATATGAACACATCTAAATTTGTTGTTATTGCAATTACATCTGCAATTTGTTTAACCGCCAAAGCACAAGAGCCAATTGTGATGAAAATAAACGAAAAACAAATTTCTAAAGCGGAATTTGAAGCAGTTTATAAAAAAAATAATGGTAAAGAGGTAAATAACTCAACTAAATCAGTAAACGAGTATGTTGATTTATTTTCATTATTTAAAAGTAAAGTATTTGAAGCGGAAAGTATGGGATTAGATACCCTAACTTCTTTTAAAACCGAATTAGCAGGTTACCGTCGCCAATTAGCCGCCCCTTATTTAACCGATAAAAACACTAACGAAAATTTATTAACCGAAGCATACGAACGTATGAAATCGGAAGTACGTGCCAGTCATATTTTATTTAAAGTTGATGAAACAGCTTTACCTAAAGATACAATAGAAGCATGGACAAGAGCTAATATTACACGTAATGCCGTTTTAGGTAAATTGCCAACAGCAGCTGAGATTGCTAATTATGATAAGCTTTTAAAAAATACGCAGGAAGTCGCAAAAACACTAAAAGGTAAAGACAGTAGCATTTACAAAGCAAAAATGAATGCTGTAAAAAATCTATCAGAATACTATAAAAATGCTACCGATAAATTTCAGGATATTGCCCCAAAAACAAGCGACGATCCTAGCGCCTTAGATAATAAAGGCGATCTTAATTATCGTTCCGCTTTCTTTCTAGTGTATCCTTTCGAATCAGCAATTTATACAACAAAAGTAGGCGAAGTTGGTCCGGTTATCAGAACACGTTTTGGCTACCATATTTTTAAGGTTTATGATAAACGCCCGTATAGAGGCGAAATAACTGCTTCTCACATTATGGTAAAACTCCCAAAAGATGCTACCGACTTAGATAAAAAAAATGCTAAAACTAAAATTGATGAAATATATTCAAAATTAAAAGGCGGTGCTAGCTGGGATGATTTAGTAAAACAGTTTAGCGACGATGGTCAAACTAAAGATCGTGGCGGAATGTTACCACCATTTAAAAGTGGGGTTTTGCCTAAAGCTTTTGAAGATGCAGCTTTCTCTTTAAAAGCAAATAACGATTACAGCGAACCTGTAATGACACAATACGGTTGGCACATTGTTAAACGCAACGAATTAAAAGTCTTAGCGTCTTTTGCCGAAATTAAAAACGATATAAAAACACAAGTAAGTCGCGATAGCCGTTCGCAAGCCGGTCGTACTGCTTTAATTGAACGCGTTAAAAAGGAAAGCAATTTTAAAGAAAATTTAAAGAATCGCGATGAATTGTGTAAAGCAATCGATTCAAGCTATTTAAAAGCAACTTGGAAAGCAGAAAAAATTACAAAATTAGGTAATAAAGAAATTTTTAACTTGGCAGGTAAATCATATACTCAAAACGATTTTGCCAAGTTTTTAGAAACTCAAATTACGTTTAGAAGCCCTACCGATGTTAACGAATTAACAAAAGGCATGTACAAAACTTGGGTTGAAGAAAGTATTGTAAATTACGAAGATACTCAGTTAGAAAAAAAATATACTGATTTTAGAAATTTGTTGCGAGAGTACCGCGATGGTATTTTGTTATTTGACCTAACCGACCAAAAAGTTTGGAGTAAAGCTGTAAAAGATACCAGCGGTTTAAAAGAATATTACGAAAAAAATAAAACTAATTTTATGTGGGATGAACGTGCAGATGTTACTACCTACAAATGTTTAGATGAAAAAATTGCAAAAGAATTACGTAAATTGTTAAAAGCAGGCAAACAAGAAAAAGACATTGTAGCTGTTTTAAATAAAACATCGCAATTAAATGTAACAGTTGAAAACATTACATATTTAAAAGGTGAAAATAAAAATGTTGATGCAAATTGGAAACAAGGTATAGCTGAAAAAGACATTAAGGATGATAAAGAAAATAAAGTATTAGTAATAGTGGTAAATAAAATTTCGCCAAAATCGCCAAAAACTTTGGCGGAGTGCCGTGGCTTGGTAACTGCAGATTACCAAAATTATTTAGAAAAAGAATGGTTAGCCTACCTAAAAAATAAATATAAAGTTACTACCTACAAAGAAGTGTTGGATACTATAAAGTAATTATTTATATAATTTGAAGGCATAATTTTTTTATTTTACAACAAAACTCATATATTAAATACTATTATGAGAGTTAAATTATTATTTATTACTTGCGTTTTTATTACATTTTTTATTTCGTGCGGAAAAAATGATGAGGATGCTGCACGAAAAAAAGAAGAAAAAAAAATTCAGGCACAACTGAATAATCCTAAAATTGAATTGTATAAGGCAATGAAAATTGCTTTAAGATCTACTGCTACAGTTGGTCAAAATCCTGAATTAGACACGGCCAGAAAAAGTATGTTTAATTTAGTTGGGAGTGTATTAAGCTCAACTTCAGCTAATAAATCTATAGAAATAAATCCTTTAGAGATAATTGTAATCGCTAAAGAAGTATACGATACAAAAGAAACGCTTTTAAAAACAAATGAAGATTCGTTGCCTACTTTACTAGGAAACATTTTTTATATATTCACCAATTCAACCGCCATTAAATCGCCTTATTTTTCGGCAGCATATAATAATAATTTTGAACACGTTATTTTGTCACTTTTGTGGCAAACTACACCTTCTTCTCCTAAAGATTTAGCCTTGTATGAAATTTATAAATCAAACGAAACTAATATTGATGACATAAGTTTAAGATTGGTATATCAACTCGCAAAATCGTTTGTGTTTTTTGAAAACAATTATTATTATCATTCCTACGATAAGTGTAACGAGTATTTACAGAATATGGAATCTAATAAGGATATTATTTCTAAAACGCCCATTTTTAATATAGCAAATCAAGATATTGTTGCAAGCGAACAAAGCTATTATCAAATGCATGGCATGGGGCTTATAATTAAAGCATTGAATGAAGATAAAATGGATAAAAAGAAAGAATCTTTAAACGATATGGAACTTTTTTTAAACGATATGGAAAAGGGAGGAATGGATAATGAATTAACTTGGTTGGTAAGTACTTACGTATATGTAAGTAAAGAAGAGTATGAGAAAGCTGTAAAACCTTTGGAAAAACTTGAAAAAAGCGAGTTGATAAACGAACCTGAAAAACAAGCTTTAAAAGAATTAACCACTTATATTAAAGCCCGAAAAAAAGCCAGTGCCTTAAACGTAATTAACGATAAATTGGCTTTTGGAAAAATTACGATTAATTTAATGTCAAACAGAATTAAAGCATTAAAGCAATTAACTGACCTTGAAAAAAGTAAAGAAGGTAAAAAATTGGTTGAAACTCAAAAAGAGATAAACGA
Source organism: Bacteroidota bacterium (assembly GCA_043772435.1). Taxonomy (GTDB): domain Bacteria; phylum Bacteroidota; class Bacteroidia; order B-17B0; family Aurantibacillaceae; genus Aurantibacillus. The sequence continues at coordinate 3,522 of JAYVGH010000049.1, read as the reverse complement.
TAAAATGAAGTACCTTGAAGACTCTAAAACATACTTAAACACTGATAGTTTAGCTACAAAAGCAAAAAATATTTTAAATAATATAATTAAATAAAATAATCTTTAATTAAGCCTTAATAACTTTTACCTTATTAAACACAAACACCGCAATAATAGAAAAAACTATAGAAATATAGCCTAAAATTGGATAATTGTGTAGTGTTTTATCTTCGCTTTGCACCATAATAAAACCACTAATTAGCGACGCTATAGATATTGCAAACTGCTGCACGCTCGAATTTAAAATTAAAAATGCGCCTCTAATGCTAGGTTCGGCGGTAGATGTGGTTTGCGCCATAGCAATTACCATACGCGAACCACTAAACACAAAAAACGATGCCGTAAAACAGAACAGTACTATTTTGTTATCTGTTTGTAAATTGGGGATACCAATTAATGGAATAACCGCTAAAATTGAAAGTACAACTAACACTTTAAACCTTCCAACTTTATCGCTTAACTTACCAATTAACGGCGAAGCAATGGCGGTAAGCGTACCACCAATTATATAAACAAATGGTACGGTACTGGCGTAATCAAATTTTAAATTAAAGGTAAAATAATCGGTTAAAAACGGAATAATAAAAAAGTGAGCAGGCATTATTACAGCCGTTAACAGCATTGCCATTCGCCTGTTTTTTTCGCTTAATACGCTTTTTAAAACCCCAACAAATGTTTGCGGTTTATAGGTTGCTAAATGTGTTGTAAAAGATGGCACTACAAACAAAGCTCCAATAAATACCAAAACACACAAGCCTCCTAAAATTAAAAATGGTGTGTGCCAACTAAAATGTGCCGCTAAAAATAAACCGCCCGGCACACCTAAAACACTTGCTAACGCGAAGCCCATCATTAAAATACCCATAGCTTGTCCACGGTTTTTAGCAGGAATAGCATCGCCAACAATGGATTGTATAATAGAACCCGAAACGCCACCAAATAAACCTGTTACAAAGCGTGCTACAACCAACATAATGTAACTTGAGGCCAAGCCGCAGCAAAACGTACCAATTGTAAAACCGGCATAAATAAAAATTAATACTTTTTTACGATCGTATTTATCTACTTTGTTTACACATATTAATGATGATAAAAACGCTCCAAATCCATAAGCAAATACCGCAAAACCAAACTGCATTGGGCTTATGCCCCATAATTCGGTTAATTTTGGTTTTAACGGCATTAATATCATAAAATCTACAATACCCGTAAATTGCACAAATGCAAGTATAAGAAGGAGGGTAATGTCCGAACGTTTCATATGTCTAATTTTATTGTTTTTTAATGGTCGTATGGTTTACCCAGTTTAGTTATTTGTGTTTGTATTTTGGTAGACGTGAGTATTTCATAGAAAAAAAAGGTCTATTTTAACAAATTGTAAAGTTATTTTTAATTTATTACACAAACGTTAAAATAAATTTGATATTTATAATTTAATTTTTAGTTTTGACTAAACCAATTAAAATTATAAAAACATGTTCGATTTAGCAAGAGTCGCTGCAAACGTTTCAGAACGTTGGAAGTACAAATTAGAGGAAGTAAGCCCTGGTATTCACAAATTAGATGTAGCTATTAAAATGAAAGATGATACTTGGCGTTACCAAAACGTTTGGGTATGGGAAATTAAAGGCCGTCATTTTGGTAAAGACGTGATATACATGAACAGTCGTTGTGGTGAATACAACTCAAATCTTAACCATTATAAATTATTAAAAGAAGGTGGTTATGGAACATTTGCACAAGTAACAGTTACTACTGATAAACGCGCAGATGGAAGCCCTTGCGAAACATTAATTGTACAAGCTGTACACCCGGTTGAAACAATTACCGAGGTAATTTTAAACGAAATGCTTTACGACGTTGCTTTTAGCGCCGATAGTATTGAAGCAAATTATTTTGGTGGCGATAAGCATTAATATTGCTTAACAGCGAGGGTTCTTTACCCGAAATTATCTTAATTAGAAAAGCTGGTTCGGTTTAACCGAGTCGGCTTTTTTAGTTTTTAAACACAGAGTAAAAAGAGTAACAAAGTTTACCGATAAAAAATATCCGTACCCTCAAAACCCTACAACTCTGTGTTAAAAAAACTACAACACATTTAACTTAAAAAAACTCTCCCCATTTAAAAAACCTTCCAATTTATCGCCAATAGCAACTGGGCCAACCCCTTCGGGAGTTCCTGTATAAATTAAATCGCCCACTTTTAAACTAACGAATTGCGACACGTAACTTATTATTTTATCAAAACTAAAAATTAAATCGCAAGAGTTTCCAACTTGTTTGCTAATGCCATTTACTTTTAATTCAAAATTAATGTTGTTTAATTGTAAATTTTCTATTGCGGTAAATTTTCCAATAGGGGCGCTGTTATCAAAAGCTTTTGCTTTTTCCCAGGGCAACCCTTTTTCTTTACATTTGGCTTGAATATCGCGGGCAGTAAAGTCAATACCTAAACCAATTTCGTTATAATATTTGTGTGCAAATTGCTCTTCAATATGTTTACCGGCTTTACAAATTTTTAAAACTAATTCTATTTCGTGATGCAACTCTTTTGTAAAATTCGGAAAATAAAAATCCTCATCTTTTAACAAAGCAGTGTCGGGCTTCATAAAAAATACAGGCTCAGTAGGCAATTCAGCCTTCATTTCTTTAGCGTGTTCAGCGTAATTTCGCCCTATGCAAATTATTTTCATACCTTAAATTTTTAACCACAAAGTTCGCAAAGTTTTTTACACAAAGTTCATACTGGAAAAAAATTATTTTAAATCTTAATAATCTCCGTTATCTAAGTTCCATTATTTTAAAAATTGTTCCACCGCTTTTGGTAAATATTCAAACTCTAACTTTCTAATTTTATCGGTTAATGTTTTCACACTATCTTTACTATTCACATCGCATTTTGCCTGTAAAATAATTTCACCTTTATCGTATTCTTCGTTTACAAAATGTATGGTAATGCCGCTTTCGGTTTCTTTATTTTCAATAACAGCCTTGTGTACAAAACTACCGTACATGCCTTTGCCACCGTACTTAGGTAACAGTGCCGGGTGAATATTAATAATTTTATCAGGATACGCTTTAATAAATTCTACAGGTATTTTTAATAAAAATCCTGCCAGTACAATTAAATCTATTTTTTCAACCTTTAAAAATTCTATTAGTTGCGGGGTGTAATTTTCTAAAGCTTGTTTGCTCACAATTTGCACTGTTTTTTTATACTTTTCGGCTCGGGCAATAATTCCGGCATCATCTTTATTAGTAATTACTAATTTTATTTTTATGCGCGTATCATTTACAAAATAAGTAAATAAATTTTCGGCGTTTGTTCCTTCTCCGCTTGCAAAAATGGCAACGTTTATCATTCTGTAAAAGTATTTTTTATTTTTTATCTTTAGCAATTTAAAACTAATTATTTTGCAAATTAAAATTACATTTTTAGGAACCGGAACTTCGGCAGGTGTGCCAATAATAGCATGTAATTGC
>JAYVGH010000048.1:0-21881 GCA_043772435.1 Bacteroidota bacterium | reverse complement strand
GGCGAAGAGGAGGCTTTAATAGCCAGAGCGGCGGCAAAAGTAAATTCAAACGATAATTCGGGAGCAATTGTAGATTTAGACGAAGCTATTAAACTAAACAAAAAAAACCCTATAAGTTATTGCTACCGTGGCGTGGCAAAAGGCGGTAACAAAAATAATACGGAAGCATTAAAAGATTTAGACTTTGCCATAAAACTAAAATTTGACTACTCCGAAGCATATATACAACGTGCCTACATAAAAATGGCAAGTAAAGATAAACATGGGGCTTGTGACGATTTAAAAAAAGCCGATGGTTTAGGAAGTGATAAAGCCCTAAAATTAAGCGAGCAATTTTGTAAATAAATTACATTATATTTTTTGGGTATAATTGTATCTAAATTATTTATGGTAAAACTTAAAAACATTTTAATTATAATTATTTTTTTTGTTTTTAGTTTAAACGCTGTTTCACAAAACGATAGTACGCATAAAAAAGATAAATACTATTTAATAGATTCGCTTACTAAAAAATTTAAAAAAGATTCCACTCACCTTTATCGTTTTTTAAAGGTTAGACCCTACTTGGAATTAGATAATAGAAATACCATTATTAGAGATTTTAGAGTAAACGTACGTGGTTTTTTGGCAGGTTTAATTTTAGTTGAAAAGCATGCAATTGGCGTGGGATATTATAGAATAAATCATAAATCGTCGGACAGAAATATAAAAACGATTATAAATAACGAGGAGGCATTTGTAACCACACGTATAAATTATTTTACTTTATTTTACTACTATATATTAGTTGATAAAAAATATTTTCAAATAAATTTACCTATAGAGGGTGGTTTTGGTAGCTATGATATTAATGCTTTTTCTAAAACTACAAACGAGTTAGTTCAACAAAATAAAGGCAAATTATTTCTGGTTGGATCGGGTATAACACTTATATTAAAACCAATTAAGCATATTGGATTATCGTCTAAAATTGGTTACAGGTTAGTATCCGACAAAACATCTAACTTAAACTTTAACGGTTTGTATTATTCGTTAGGTGTTTGGTTAAACATTAAACAAATATCCAGAGACACTCGTTTTTATGGATTTATGCGGCCTAAATATAGAAAAAGGCTTAAGCGAATAGAAAATTTGAATATAAATTAAACGCACTAACGCCTTACAACTTGTACCTAACAGTTTGTGTGTTAGCACTAATTTACATACTCTAAATACAACTTTTCCATTTGGCGCAAATTTAAAACCCAATTAAACTTCTGGGTAATGTGTCTATAAGCATTGTTGGCAGCATCATTGCGCAATTCATAATTTAAATAATAGCTTTGCATAGCTTTATAAACACTATCAACGTTTGTAGATGTCGTAATTAATCCTACACTTTTATCTGGAATTAAATCTTTAAAACCTTCAATATTACTAACAATTACGGGTATTTTACAAGCCATAGCCTCGGCTACGCTTACGCCAAAACTTTCAATTTCCGAAACATTTACTAAAACATCTAAGGTATTTAGCTGATATGGTACTTGTGAATGAGGTACTTCGCCTAATAGTGTAACTTTAGTTTGTAAGTTATGGATATCAATTAACGAAATTAAATTTTCTTTTTCGTTTCCATTCCCAACAATTTTTAATTTTAAATCAGCTGAGGGATATTTATTTACTAATAAATTAAAAGCTAATATTACTTTATCTATATTGTAAATTTTTTCCAAATATTTTACACAACCAAATGTAAACTCATTATTAATTTTAGGCTGTTTAAAGGCAAAAAAGGTGTTTAAATTTATGCCAAAAGGTATTACATAAACTGGTTTTTTTGTATAGATGCTAATTTCTTTTTCTAATACTTTAGATGTTACGCAAATTTTATTGGCACGATACAAAACAAATTTTAAAATTAATTTTTGTAAATTATTTTTTTTTGGAAACGCCATTACATCGCTTCCCCAAGCCGAAACTATTAAAGGTTTAAAAAATGTTAAAGCTCCTAAAAGTCCGTAACTACTAGCGTAATGCGAGTGAATTACGTTTGGTTTAAACTTAAATATAGTATAAATTAATTTAGGAAATAAAAATAAATAATATAGCTTTGATAGTACACCTCCATTACTTTTTTTATAAGATTTGTGTAAACATGAAATATTTTTATTTAACGTGTACCATTCAATTTTGCAATTGTTAAACGAAAAAATACCAATCTCAAAACCATCGGTTGATAGTCCATTTGCCCATTTTTGTGTGTGAGGCGAGTTAATATCTGCTAAAAATAAAATGCGTGGCGTCATAAGTATATAACTTATAGACGAACATTTTGTATGATAGTTTAATTACAAAAAAATTATTTAAATAGTTTTCCGTTTATTATAACGTTATCAATTACATTACTTCCAAACGCATAAGGTATAAAACCAAAGCTGCTTATAGGTTTTGTAATAATTAAATTAGCAAATTTACCATTGGTTATAGTGCCAACCTTATTTTGTAATCCCATAGCATATGCACTATTTATAGTTGTTGCATTAATTGCTTCTTCGGGTGTAAGTTTATATTGTATGCAAGCCATGCTCAACATTAATTTCATATTACCTGTTGGGCAACTGCCCGGATTAAAATCGCTTGCAAATGCTATTGCTAAATCTGCTTCAATCATTTTTCGAGCAGGCGGCAATGGTAAATTTAAAAAGAAAGCCGCACCGGGTAAAATGGTTGGCATAGTAAGGCTATTTTTTAAAAGTTCAATATCATCATCATTACAAAATTCTAAATGATCTACACTAATTGCACCGCATTCAACTGCTGTTTTAATACCATTAGTATGGCTTAACTGCTCGGCATGCACTTTACCTTGTAATCCATATTTTTTTCCTGCTTCTAAAATTTGTTTTGTTTCTTCTGAATCAAAATAATTTTTTTCGCAAAAAACGTCTATAAAATCTGCTAATTTTTGGTCCGCAATTTTTGGCAATAATTCATTAATTAATAAATCAATATAGCCTTTTTTATTATCTTTAAATTCTAACGGTACAGCGTGAGCGCCCAAAAATGTTGCTTTTACAGGTATCCAATTTAATTCCTTTAACCGTTTAATAATGCGCAACATTTTTAATTCAGCGTCGACGTTTAAGCCATAACCACTTTTAATTTCAACAGAGCCCGTGCCTTGTAAAATAATTTCGTGTAAACGTTGTTTACTTTGTTCAAATAAATTGTCTTCACTTGCTTCTCTTAATTTTTTTGCGGAATTTAAAATGCCACCACCTTTAGCTGCAATATCTTCGTAACTCAAACCATTTATTCTATCTACAAACTCCTGCTCTCTATTACCAGCATAAACTATATGCGTGTGGCTATCGGCAAAACAAGGCATCACTAATTTACCGTCGCAATCAATTACTTCTAAGTTTTTCCAATCGGTAATACCGGGAAAGGTTTCCATCTTGCCATAATCAACAATAACTCCATCTTCAGCTGCTAACCAAGCATTATTTATACAAGGCAAATTTTTCATTTCCCTTCCCGATAATTTTTGTGGAGCCGTTTCGTAAACCGAAATTAATTGTTTTATGTTTTTTAAAAGAAGCTTTTGCATAAATTGTAAAATTAACAAACTGTTTTAAATTTGAGATAAAATTATAACTTTGCGCACTATGGCAGGCAACTCGTTTGGTAAACTTTTTAAACTTACCACTTTTGGCGAAAGCCATGGTGTTGCAATTGGGGGTATAATTGACGGTTGCCCCGCTGGTTTAAAAATAGATTTTGACTTTATTCAGAACGAATTAGACAGACGAAAGCCCGGTCAGTCTCACCTTACAACCCAGCGTAAAGAAAGTGATACCGTTCAGTTTTTATCAGGAATTTTTGAAGGTACAACAACCGGAACACCCATTGGTTTTACAATTAAAAACGAAGATTTAAAAAGTAAAGATTACGAACATTTAAAAGATAACTATCGCCCAAGTCATGCCGATTTTACCTACGAAAAAAAATTTGGATTACGAGATTATAGAGGTGGGGGAAGAAGTAGCGCTCGCGAAACAGCCTGCCGAGTAGTTGCAGGAGCAATTGCTAAAATAATTTTACATCAACAAAACATTACAATTAATGCTTTTGTAAAACAAGTTGGCGAAATTAAATTGAATAAAAATTTTAATGAATTAGATTTAAGTAAAACAGATACAAACCTTGTACGTTGCCCTGATTTAGAAATTGCCCAACAAATGATTTCTTATATTGAAGGCATTAAAAAGCAGGGCGATACTGTTGGAGGCGTAATTCAGTGCGTAATACAAAACGCACCTGTAGGTTTGGGTGAACCGGTATTTGATAAAATACATGCCGTTTTAGGTCATGCCATGCTTAGCATAAACGCCGTAAAAGGTTTTGAAATAGGCAGCGGATTTTATAGCATTACTAAAAAAGGATCGGAGTTAAATGATGTGTTTGTTCCTATTTCTAATATTACGCTACGCGGTATCGAAGCGAACCAAAAACAATCTATAACTTACACCAACAATAGCGGTGGCATCCAAGGGGGTATTAGCAATGGTATGCCAATTTATTTTAATATAGCGTTTAAGCCAGTTGCAACTATTATGCAAACCCAATCGTCAATAAATAAAAAAGGTGAAGAGATTTCTTTAGAAGCAAAAGGCCGGCACGACCCATGCGTATTACCACGCGCAGTGCCAATTGTAGAGGCTATGGCCGCATTAGTAATGGTAGATTTTTTATTGTTAAGTAAAACAAATAAATTATAATAAAAATGAAAAAAAAATTACTCTTATTTTTTGTTTTAATAATTGGTTTAAAAATAATTGCACAACCAGTTGTTAAAAAAGATGTTTCTAAATTGTATGGTATAGCAGATAAAAAAACAGGTGGGTGGCTTACCAAACCTATTTATGATCAAATTGAAACGGAGTTTTTCGATAAATCAAACAAAAAATTAAGGTGTTTTATCGCCTATAAAAAAGATGGTATGATTATTGTTATTGATAAATCAGGCAAAAAAATAATTAGCCAAAAATTTGAAAGTGTATATAATATAGATAAAAGTTTACCATTTATTGTTTATGATAATAAAAAGTGGAGTTTTTATGCACCTGAAACCGATGTTTTTAAAAAAATTGGTTGGGTAGATGATTATAGTTTTCTGTTTAAAACAAAAATATCAATTGTAAAACTTACTAAAGAAGGCAAATTTTGTATTGTGGATTTAAATCAAATTGACACCTTAAAATATCTATATGATGTAAACGGAGGTGATTCTTTCCGCAATGGTGATACGCTGCAAAACTACATTGTAAAACAAAATAATAAATTTGGAACCATAACTTTTGGTGGCAAACAAGTTATACCTTGTATTTATGATAGCATACTTAAATCCTATGATAGATATAATGAAACCCGATTTTATTTTATAAAAAAAGATGATAAATGGGGTATTTGCTCTATTCAAAATAATGTACTTATTACCCCTAAATATCAAGCAGTATATGTTTTAAATTATACACATAATTTTAATACACCACTACTTTATTTAGCTGTAAAGCAAAACAACAAATGGGGCATAATAGATTCTGTTGGTAATTATATAATTAAACACAATAATGATTCAATTTTAGGCTTTTCAGATTCAGATATATCCGTTCGTAGAAATGGCAAAATGGGAATTTTAGATTATAAAGAAAATATTATTTTTCCATTTATGTACGATTATGCCGAAAGTACAGACATTTATTTTTTTAAAAAGAAAAAACAAAAAACCTATTTGGTAAACAATGGCTGTAAAATTTGCGATAGCGACACCACCGATGGTTTGTGGGGCTTGGCTGATGCTAAAGGACATTTACTCGAACCTGTTGATGCAAATTATATAAAGTTATTTCGGAATTACAATTACATTAAAAGTGATTACGAAGGCTACGAAGACTCTACACTAATTGGTTATATTTGGAATAGGAGCGGCATTAAAAAACAATTTATTGTTGGTGTAAATGAATTTGAAGAAACACGGTTTGATACAAATAATAATGAACAAAGTTTTATAGTGTATGTAAACCTTTACTCCTACACAATTAAAGGTGGCAAAACAGGTATTTTATCAATAGATGGGGAAAAAATTATACCAATTAAATACGATGATTTATCCTTTACACTAAACGACGAGCTACCACTAAAAGGCGTATATATTTCGCAACCTAATAGGCAATTAAGTAACACTTATTATGTAGATGACAAAGATGCTATTTATTACAAATTAAACTCTAAATACGGGGTTATAGATTGGAAAGCTCAAACTATTATTCCGGCCGTTTATGATAGTGTAATGTATGTAGAAAATGGTGTTTACGAAATAACAGATGAAAACGATTCACTTAAAAACAAAAATAAAATATCATTAATTAATAAAGTTCATTTAGGCTATTTATCAGGAAACAGGTATTATTATAGTAATGAAGGCAAACAACTTGGCATAATAGAAAAAGAAGTAAATGAATTAAATTATTTAAACTTTTTTGATATTAATAATAAACAACCCTTTTTGGCTAACTATTTTATCGCTACTAAAAATGCTGTAATAGATACATTTATCATTCATGTAACTTACGAGATGCAAGACGATGATGGAAGGGAGCATTCAGCTTTTTATTCCAAAGAATTACAAACAACATCAAAAGGCAATTATAACATAATAGACCCTCAAACCCATAATTACATACTCCCAAATTGGGCTGATGATATTATTTTTTGTCCTAATAATCCAAACGATTCACTTAGGTTTAATAAATCTATTTGTAATTTAAGCCAACAGGTTGATTTTTTATATAGTTCTACTATCGATTCTATTTTTGATTCTAAACATAAAGTTTACAAAATCTATTCTAACAACAATTCTATACCTTACATAGGTACAAATTTTTCTCCGAAGGATACAAAAAACATTTTTTGTTACAAAGTAAATAATCAATGGTTTTTGTTTGATGTATTTACTAAAAAAATAATTAATACGAATAGCGGATATGATTCGATAATTTTTAACGGTAAAAATTGGGTGGCAACAAAAAACAAAATCGAAGAATTATATTCGGTTGACGGAATAAAACAAAACTAATTTTATAAATTGTTCTTTACTACTTGCTTGTATAATTTTTCGTACTGAGGCAAAATAAAATTTATATCAAATTTTTGAGCATGCTTAAAAGCGTTGTCTTTAAAGGTATTTAGCAGTTTTTCATCTTGCAGCAATTTTAAGGTATTTTTTGCCATCTCGTCTACATCGCCTACATTACTTAAAAAACCTGTTTTACCTTCTACATTTACTTCGGGCAAACCACCTGTGTTTGTACTAATCACAGGTACTTTCATTGCCATGGCTTCTAAAGCACTTAAACCAAAACTTTCGGTTTCGGAGGGTAAAATAAATACATCGCTAATACATAATATTTCTTTAGGGTCGGTAATTTTACCCAAATTAATTATATCACTACAAGTATTTAATTGTCGACACAAAGCGTCAATAGCTGGTCGCTCGGGCCCATCGCCCACTAAAATTAATTTGCACGATATGTGTTTTCTAACCCTATCAAAAATATGCAATACATCCTCTACCCGCTTTACTTTTCTAAAATTACTAACGTGTACTAAAATTTTTTCGCCGTTTGGCGCATATTTGTGTTTTAAACAATGTTCTAAGGGTTGAGTATATTCGTCAATATTTATAAAGTTAGGAATTACAGTAATTTTATTGTCAATTTTAAATGTTTTTAAGGTATCTTTTTTTAAACTTTCAGATACCGATGTAATAGCATTACTATGATTTAACGAAAAACGAATAACCGGTTCAAACGATGGGTCTCTTCCTACCAAAGTAATATCAGTACCGTGTAAGGTTGTTACATAAGGTAAGTTTATTTTTTTTGATTTTAAAATTTGTTGCGCAGTGTAAGCTACCGATGCGTGCGGAATGGCGTAATGCACATGTAAAATATCTAATTGTTCGTAAACAGCTACATCCACAATTTTACTTGCTAATACACTTTCGTAAGGTGGGTAATCAAACAAAGGATAATCGTTTACGCTAACCTCGTGGTAAAATAAATTCTCGTCAAATAAATTTAGTCTAAATGGTTGGCTGTAACTCATAAAGTGTACTTTATGTCCTTTTTTAGCTAACGCTTTGCCCAGTTCTGTTGCAACAACACCACTACCGCCATAGGTAGGAAAACAAACCATTCCAATATTCATAATAATGGTAAAATTAATACTTTTTTTAAGGACGAATGTTAATAGATGTTTTTTTGAATTTGACTAAATGTTTAAAAAACATAAGCTACATTACATATAATTGCAAATTAACGAATATGAAAATAAAATGTACTTTTGCGTAAATTTATTGTTATTAAAATGCACAGTGGTAAACTAATTATATTTTCTGCTCCTTCGGGGTCGGGTAAAACTACCATTGTTAATCATTTAATAAAAACGTTTCCGCAACACATAGGCTTTTCTATTTCGGCTACTAGCCGCCCACAACGGGGGGTAGAAGAAAATGGCAAAGATTATTACTATTTAACGCCTGACGAATTTAAACAACGCATTAACAATCACGAATTTTTAGAGTGGGAAGAAGTTTACACCGGTACACACTACGGTACTTTAAAAGCCGAAGTAGAGAAGATTTGGGCAACCGGTCGAGCCGTGATTTTTGATATAGATGTTGAGGGTGGATTAAACCTGAAAAACCAATTTAAACAAAATGCTTTAAGCATTTTTGTAATGCCTCCAAGCATTAAAATTTTAGAAGAACGCCTTCGCCTTCGCCAAACAGATAGCCCCGAAAGCATTGTTAGGCGAATTGCCAAAGCCGAAAAAGAACTTAAAACTGCCGAATTGTTTGATGTTTTTATAATAAACGAAAAATTAGAAGAAGCCTTTTTAAAAGCTGAAGAAACTGTAAAAGAATTTTTAAAAATTAAGAAATAGTAAACCTTTTTAAAATGTGCAAAAATAAAAACCAACCTATCAAATAAACAATTACATTAGCCCCAAAATTTCATTAATCATCTTATAACTATTCCATAACCCTAATAACTAAATGATATGTCAGTATTAATAAATAAAAATTCGAAAGTAATAGTACAAGGTTTTACAGGCAGCGAGGGTACTTTTCATGCCACACAAATGATAGAGTATGGCACTAATGTTGTTGGTGGAGTTACGCCGGGTAAAGGTGGCACTACGCATTTGGAGCGCCCTGTGTTTAACACAGTTATAGACGCTGTAAAAACTGCAGCTGCTGATGTTAGTATTATTTTTGTACCTGCCGCATTTGCTGCCGATGCCATTATGGAAAGCGCCGATGCAGGCATTAAAGTGATTGTATGTATTACCGAAGGAATTCCTGTAAAGGATATGATTTTTGTTAAAGAATATTTAAAAGGAAAAGCCTGCCGTTTAATTGGGCCGAATTGCCCCGGTGTAATCAGCGCTGGCGAAGCCAAAGTAGGTATTATGCCCGGGTTTGTTTTTAAAAAAGGTAAAATAGGCATTGTAAGTAAAAGTGGTACATTAACTTACGAAGCTGCCGATCAAATTGCAAAAGCAGGTTTGGGAGTAAGCACTGCCATTGGTATTGGTGGCGACCCAATTATTGGCACTCCAACCAAAGATGCCGTTGAATTATTAATGAACGACCCGGAAACTGAAGCTATTGTTATGATTGGCGAAATTGGCGGAAGCTACGAAGCCGAAGCAGCCCGCTGGATTAAAGCGAATGGTAACAAAAAACCGGTTGTTGGCTTTATTGCAGGGCAAACTGCACCAAAAGGACGTACTATGGGGCACGCAGGTGCTATTGTAGGCGGCGCCGAAGATACCGCACAAGCTAAAATGCAAATTATGCGCGAATGCGGCATACACGTATGCGAAAGCCCTGCCGAAATTGGTAAAACAATGGCGGCTGTATTAAAGGGTGAGAAAGCGGCGGTTTAAGAAATAATAAAAGGCGAAACACCTCGCCTTTTAAAATATCCTTATTTAAAAAAAACTTTTTAATTACGCACTCTCATCAAACATAATTTCGTCTAAACTACCGGTTTTATGCAAGGGTTTTTCGTTTAATAATGTAAAATAAAACGACGAGCCCTCGCCTTCAATACTTTCTACCCAAATTTCGCCACCATTTTTTTCTAAAAATCCTTTTACCAATAATAAACCTATTCCGGCGCCTTTATTTTTTTCTCTGGTTTCTGAAAGTGTTTTTATTTGCGGCATAAAAAGTTTTTCTATTATTTCTTTACTCATTCCAACTCCGGTATCTTTAACCCGAACAATAATTTTATCATCTTTTCTTTTTGCTGAAATCGTTATTGTTCCCCCTTTTTCAGTATGTTTTAACGCATTTGAAATAATATTTTGAATAATAGAAATTAACATTTTGCCATCGGCAAATACTAAAGTCTCTTTTTCAATTTCATGATGAAGATTTATTGTGTTTATAATTGCTGTTTCGTTTAAAGTTTTAAATACTTTATCAATGTATTCGGTTAACTTTATTAGAGTTGGCGAAAACGCTTCTGACGCATATTTTATCCGTGCCCACTCAACCAAATAGTCTAGCATATCTAATTCATCGGTTGATGATTTGTAAAGTAAATTAAGCATTTCCTGAACAGCATCGGGCTTCATTTTATTAAAATTATCTTTTAAATATTTTGCAGTTCCAATAATTGCCGAAAGCGGGCTTCTTAAATCGTGCGAAAGTATTGCCAAAACGCTTTCTTTATGTGTATTAAGGTCTTCCAATTCTACCACATATTTTTTTATAGCATCTTCCGATTGTTTTCTGTCGGTTAAATCTCTTAAAATTTTTACATAACCCAACATTTCTCCCTCCAAACCAATAAGCGGAAAAACTAAGCCGTAAGCATAAAATAGCTTTTTATCTTTGGTAATGTGCCATCTATTATCTGTAGCTCTGCCTTCTTTTAAAGCGGTTTCAATTTCTTTTTTTGGAATACCACTTTTTAAATCTTCATCGGTAAATATTATATCAAACGGTTCTCCTATTACATCATCTGTTTCGTAACCAAATATTTTTGATGATCCGGAACTCCAGCTATTTATGTTAAAGTCTTTATCCAAAGTAAAAATCGAATAATCTTGCAAACTGTCAATTATTTGGCTGTAAAACTCAGCAGTTGGTATGTATTTAGTTTTTAAAATTTTTAGATTTTGTTCTTTGTTTTCCATTCTATTTTTTCAGTAGTTAAATTATTTGTAAGTCGTTATTTTTTTATTTATTTATTTCTTAACCAACAGAAACCATTATAACAACTTTTCCTATTTTTAATTTATGATTAGGGTTAAGTTTTTAAGAACTGTTTCAAATAATGAGGGCAATGTACTTTTTTATATTTAATTTATTTTTAAATTAAAAGATAGTATCGTTTTTTTAATAAATATATTTTATTATCCGCAAATAAAAATGTAAAAAACTATCGAATTGCAGCTAGAGTTTACAAACCTGATTGAGATACAATCTTCATATGAAGTTATTCAAATATAACCACTTATTCCCATGTTTGCAAATTTCATTATATTAACCATAATTACAATAAGATTTGCTGTAATTATATCAAAACAGGTGTTATTCTGACGTCATTAACTTTACAGCTCTAAAAAAACCATAACTTATAATAAACAACGCTTAACTAACAACCAAAAACTCATTTCCAACAACTATTAACTAATATTTTCATAAATAAATTAAAAAATCCTTTTAAGTTCCAAAAAAAATATTTTCTTTTGCAGAAAATTAAATAACCTATAATAAACCTTAATATGTATTGGACATTAGAATTAGCAAGTTGGTTAGAAGACGCCCCTTGGCCTGCAACAAAAGACGAGTTAATTGATTTTGCTATGCGTAGCGGTGCGCCAATGGAGGTTATTGAAAACTTACAAGAAATTGAAGACGAAGGCGAAAGCTACGAAACCATTGAGGAAATTTGGCCCGATTACCCAACAAAAGATGACTTCTTTTTTAACGAGGACGAGTTTTAATTTACATTTCGCACGTATTAATTATCAATTTTTCCCCTGTATTTCTTATTCCGGTTATTGTTAGCAAGGTTTATTTAATAGAATAAGCACCTTATAATGTTTGCATAAAATTTATACTATTCAATTAAAATAAAAATAAGTGGATAATAAATTAATACTCGACATAAATAAATGGCATGAAAATGGTGAATATGATAAAATCATCGATACAATTTTAGCCATTCCTAAAGCAGATTATGATTTCGAAGTTATTGGCGAACTTGCTCGAGCATACAATAATGTTGACCTATACGATACAGCCATAGAATGGTTAATGTCAGTTTCTGAAAAGGGCACAAATGACCCTCTTTGGAATTTCAGGCTGGGATATTCTTATTTTTATAAAGAAGATTTTGAAAAAGCCCTGAAATTATTTGAAAAAGCTCATGCATTAGGCGATTCCCGGTCATTTGAATTTATTGATGATTGTATAGAAGAGTTAGAAAGAAACAAACGATTACCACAACAAGATAATTCTATGAACACAATTTCCGAAAACACAAACTCCCGGTTGCCTCATAGTCCAAATGATTGATACCTTTAAATTTAGTTAATCCTTTAATTTACAGCATCTTTTCGCCCAATTAGCGTATTCTTGTGCCAAAAAAAATTTGCCGTTACAAATAAAACGCTACTTTTGATAAGATATACTAAAGCCATTTAATGAGTACAAATATAAAGCAAGTAGGAATAGCATTACAGGGTGGTGGAGCACATGGAGCCTTTACTTGGGGTGTTTTAGACAGATTATTAGAGGAAGAAAACATTGTAGCTGATGCCATGTGTGGTACTAGCGCGGGTGCCGTAAATGCTGTAGCTGTAGCTTATGGTTTACACGTTGGTGGGCCGGCAAAAGCTAAAGAACTGTTGGAAGAAATGTGGCGCAGGGTTGCAATGAGTGGTAGCAATATGTTTAAGCCAAGCACCTTTGATAAAACATACGGCAATGGCGATATGTACAACAGTGCCGGTTATATGTGGTTTAATGCCATCTCACAGGTAATGAGTCCTTATAATTTTAATCCTTTTAATTATAATCCTTTACGCGATATTTTAGAAAATTTAATCGATTTTAAAGAACTTCAATTATACAGTAAAAAGAAATTATTTATATGCGCTACAAACGTAAAAACTAATCGCGCAAAAATATTTACAAATAAAGAAATTACAGTAGATACCGTAATGGCAAGTGCCTGTTTGCCATTTTTATTTCAGGCAGTACAAATTGAGGGCGAATACTATTGGGATGGTGGTTATATGGGTAATCCGCCAATATTTCCAATTATCACCAATACTAATATTAGAGATATTGTATTAATTAAAATTAATTCTATTAATATTAATTCGGTACCAACTACCGCACGCGATATTGCCGATAGGGTAAACGAAATTAGTTTTAATAGTAGTTTAATTAATGAAATGAAGTTGATACACTATCGTAACGAACTTATTCGCAACGGCATATTAAAGGTGGATAATAAAGCCAATCGCGAAATTTTTGTACACACCATAAGTGGTTACGATGCGTTGAGCCAATTAAGTTACAGCAGTAAAATGAATACTTCGTGGCAATTTTTATTGCATTTAAAAGAACAAGGGCGTGCCATTGCAGATAAATGGCTGAAAAACGATTTTAAAGAAGTAGGATTAAAATCTACCTTTGATGTAGAGGAACATTTTTTTGATAGACTTTAATAGTTTATACCACTAAATTTTAATTATTTTTACTTTCTGCCATTTTAAGCAGATAAATTTTGTATAAACCTTTTCATACATTTAAAAATACTTTTTTTGTAAATTTAAAATTACTGTCAGTTCGAGTAGTTATGCCTGCCTCAATTGGTATAACGTATCGAGAACTGTTTCTAAAACATACTTCTCGATACGCTCCTAAGGTTGTTACTCAAAGTGACAGTAAAATGAAACTATCCAACATTATTTTTAGTTTATTATTTTTTTTTAGTACAACTATTTCTGCACAAGTTTTTTATTCAACCGATAAAAAATATATTTTACAAAAAACTGAACAAAATAATTTACACACACAGTATGTTTCGGCATACCCCGATAGCTCAGTTGCCGAATTAAGCAACTTCCTTCCGCGAAATTTTATGGGCAATATTGGCTTGCCAAGCCCTCGTTACATTATAGATTATGGCACTAAAGATATTGGCTTTAAACTATACACTAATCCACAGACAATAAATATGTTTAACGAAAAAAATGTAGCTTATCTTCAAACAAAAGGTCCGTATGCCAGCCTTACCGGTATTGCAGGTAGTAAACAATTACAAATATTTAAATTACAATTTGCCACTTCTTTTAAAAACAAATTAAATCTAAATTTAAAATTTAACCGCTATGGCTCGGTAGGCTATTATTTAAGACAACAAACCTTTATAAATAATTTTTATTTGTCAAGTAATTATACTTCAAAAAATAAACGTTCGGGTTTTTACACCTATATTTTTAATAATAGCACAAAAAATCAAGAAAACGGAGGTCTAAAAAAAGATAGTTTAAATGATTTTGATGTAACGGAAAGTAAAGATTTATACGCAGTTAAAATTACCTCGGCAATACGAGATAATAAAGAATACACACTATTATTTAACCCTTGGTTTAAACTCAATAAAACACCCGATTCGGTTAGTAATTATAATCATTACATACAATGCAAAACAAAATTTAATTTTAATATTTATAAATACAAAGATGATAATAGTGATATTGACAAATACTACAATTTATTTTATTTAGACACGGCTAAAACGAGGGATAGTACTCGTATTTTTCAATTTATTAACGATGTAAATTATACTATTTTAAAATCGAACAATACGTTTGCCGCAAGTATTGGTTATAGAAACGAAACTAATAAAGTTTATCAATACCGTGATAGCCTTTTTTATAACGATATGATTACAACAGATTTTGTTTTTAGAAAAACGTTTCAAGAAAAAGATACTTCAATAAAAAATTATGTAAAATTAGAATCGCAATTTAACGCCGCCTATATTTTTTATGGCTCAAATATCGGTAATTATAAAGTAGAGAGTAAATCTATTTTAACCTTTAATAAAAACGAAAACATTTTTTTTAATTTTTTGTTCGAAAAACGCAACGCCGATTACATTTATAATTATTGGGTTAGCAACCACTACCAATGGTTTAACAATGGTTTTAAACCTCAAGAAGTTTTACAAGCAAAATTAGGATATACTTTTAATAAAAAATTTAGCCTCTCTGCGATATACGAAAACACTTATAATTATTTACTGTTCGATAATTTGGCGTATCCTCGGCAATACAACAATACACTACATACATTAAGTATAAACGCCAGTTACAACTTAGTTTTATTTAAACATTTGGGTATTTATGTAAATCAAATTTATCAAACCACTTCAAACACATCTTACATAAATATACCGGCAAGTATTAGTACCGCACGTTTATTTTACACAGGCAATTTATTTAAAAACAATTTACAATTACAAATTGGGGGGCAAGTGCAACGTTATTCATCATTTTTTGGTGCAGGTTATAACCCGGCAATGCAAACGTTTTATATAAAAGATAGAGTTAAAACCGGCGACTTTTTATATACTGATGTGTTTTTAAATGCCCGCATAAAACCAGTACAATTTTTTTTAAAAGTAGAAAATGCCTTACACACTTTAGTAGGTAGAAATTATGCCCTAGTACCCGGTTATTACCAGCCTGATAGGGCTTTTAGGTTTGGCTTAACGTGGTTGTTTTTTGATTAAGTTAATATAAAACCTGAATTACATTAGTGTTTACTAAATTTGTTTTAATTTGTGAGATTTAATATAAAATAAATTTTGCGTTATTTTTCAAACACCAGCATTGCCCACTCTTCGTCATTATTTTGAGTAATAAATTTAAGATTATTTTCATCTGCTACAAATTGTAGTTCATCACAATCGGTAGTAAAAAAACCACTTAAAATTAAAATACCATTTGGGTTTAGTGTGTTTGAATAGGTTGGTAAATGTTGTTTTAAAATGTTTTTATTTATATTAGCTAATATAAAATCAAATGGCTTTTCATTATGTAAATCTTCTATATCCCCCTTTTTTACTACAATACTTTTTGCAGTATTAGTTGCACAATTTTCAATGCTATTTTCTATGCTCCAATCATCTATATCAATAGCTAAAACATCTGTTGCACCTAATTGATACGCCAAAATAGCCAATACACCCGTTCCACAGCCCATATCTAACACACGTTTATTTTTAAAATTCAAATTAAATAATTCTCTACAAACCAAACGCGTGGTTTGATGATGCCCCGTGCCAAAACTCATTTTTGGCATAATAATTAGTTCATTTTTTACAGCCGTATTTTTCGCATGAAAAGGCGCACGAATACATAATAAATCATCAATTACAACAGGTTCAAAATTTTTCTCCCACTCATTGTTCCAATTAGTTTGCGCAATTTTTTCAACTGTGTAAGAATACGCAAAGTCATCAAACGTTAGTTCCTTTAAATTTACGTCTGTAGCCTCTTCTTCCTTTATATATGCTGTAAAACCGCTATCATTAACATCAAACGAATCAAAATTATAATCCGCAATTAATGCAATTAAAATTTCTGAACCTGGCTGCGCAGGGGTTACAATAAAATGGTAAGCTAAGTAATTCATTATTTAATTTTTAAAATAAACGCTTAAACATAATGTAATTAAAACACTAATTAATATTTTTTTTATTACTTTTTTTCTTCAAGCAAAAAAACTAATGAAATAATTTAAAAATCACTTATTTATAAAAACCTTACATTCGTATTTTATTAAAATAAACTACTTTGACATTTACTGACTTTAACTTCGAACCCTCCCTTTTAGAAGGCTTATACAGCATGGGTTACAAAACCCCTACGCCCATTCAGCAACAAGCCATACCCGTTATATTAAATAATAAAGATTTAATTGCCTGCGCACAAACAGGCACGGGCAAAACTGCAGCTTACTTATTGCCAATTATTAATCATATTATCCAGTCACCAAAATCGCACTTAAATACCTTAATACTTGCCCCTACCCGCGAATTGGTATTACAAATCGATCAGCAAATTGACGGCATTGGTTATTTTTGTTCAGTTGGTTCAATAGCCATTTATGGCGGAAACGACGGTATGGTGTGGGAAAAACAACGCCACGCCCTCGAAAATGGCGTAGATATTATTTGCGCCACGCCTGGGCGTTTAATTGCTTTACTACAAAGCGGCAATATGAATTTTGAGCACCTACAACATTTAGTACTTGATGAAGCCGACCGTATGCTGGATATGGGTTTTTTCGACGATATTAAAACAATAATAAACTATCTACCAAAAAAGCGCCAAACCATTTTATTTTCGGCTACTATGCCACCAAAAATAAGGCAATTAGCAAATCAAATAGCAATAAATCCTGAGCAAATAAACATTGCCATCAGTAAGCCAGCTGCGGGTGTGGTGCAACAGGCATATGTTGTTTACGACAATCAAAAAGATGCATTATTGTTAGAAATTTTAAAAAACGAAGATTACACATCCGTTATTATTTTCTCATCCCGTAAAGAAAATGTAAAATTGTTGGAAAAAACCTTATCTAAGCAAATTGGCTCTGTAAAAGCCTTTCACAGCGATTTAGAACAAACCGAACGTGAAGAAATTATGCGCGAATTTAAAGGCAAACGCTTGCGAATTTTGGTTGGTACCGATATTTTATCGCGTGGGATAGATGTTGATAATATTAGCCTGGTAGTAAATTACGATGCCCCACCAGATCCTGAAGATTATATACACCGTATTGGACGAACTGCCCGTGCCGATAAGGCCGGGGTTGCCATTACTTTTGTAAACCAGCGCGACCAACTAAAATTTTCTCAAATAGAAGATTTAATGGGTGTAGAAGTTACCAAAATACCTATTCCGCCGGCATTAGGTGCCGCACCCGAATATAGCCCCCTTACTCAAAAAAAAGAAGTTCGCAAAGGCAGTTTTACAAAAGGGAAAAAGCCTTTTAAAAAACGTTAATGTACAGCTCCTAGTTTATTACTAAACTATCGTCCTGAGCGGATGCGAAGGATTAAAATTCTTGTTATGCTGAACTTGATTCAGCATCTCAGTTCTTTTTAAGCCTTTGTGTTAATCTATTTAGATTTAGTAATGTGTCCCAAAACCTTAACATTTGTAAATGTCTATGAGTATATGTGGCGAAAACTTAAATGCCCTTAAATGCCTAATATGGTTTAAAATAAATGCAAAAAATAATTCATACTTTCTTCGTGCAATTCGTGTCCGAAACCTTAGTGTTCCTCTATGACCTTTGTGCCTTCGTGGCAAAAAACTTATATGTCCTTAAATGCCTAATATGGTTTAAAATAAATGCAAAAAATAATGCATGCCTTATTCGTGCAATTCGTTTCCCAAAAAACCTTATTTTTCCTCAGTTCCCTCCGTGCCTCTGCGGTAAAAAATCAGCATCTAAACATTACCAAATCATTAAATAAAATCTTTCAAAAGCATTCAAACACTGCTTAGTATAATTTGTGAAATTAGTGTCTAATACCTTAGTGTTCCTTAGTGTCCTCAATGCCTCTGTGGTTAAAAAAAATCGTGAAACTCGTGTATAAATCTCCACAAATCCAAACCGCACTTTCACAAACTCAAAACCCGCATTATACAAATTGGGAGATTTTGTATTGAGTTATTTGTTATATTTAATATTTATTTACATTTTAAAATATTTGATAAAGACAAGTTAATTGGTACATCAAAAACCATAAAAGAATAAAACAACACTATGAAAACAAAACTATTAAGCCTTTTTTTATTCACTTTACTATTACAAACCAAAACTATTAAATCGCAAATTGATACCAGTTTTTGGTTTGCTGCGCCTTGGACAACTCCCGACCATTGGTGGAAAGACGATATTAAATTACACATCTCTACTTTTTCAACTACCACCACTGTTAGGTTGCGACAACCGGGTGCAATTGCCCCTAATAAATACGATACTACAATTATTATCCCTCCGTTTAGCACCTTTAATTATGTTTTTTGGAGAGATAAAATAGCCTCAGCGACTAACTTTGCTTTTGATTCACTTGAAACTCGCCCCGCTAATACTGTTGTACCTTATGGGCTTTACATTTCTTCTTCAGCAAACATTACTATAGTTTATGATATTCTTACAAGAGCCCCAAATTATTATAACGGTGAAACATTTTCGTTAAAAGGGCAAAATGGACTAGGCTTAAATTTTTTGTGTCCTTTTCAAACAAAACGTAGAAATCAAACCCTTGGTGACTTAAATGGAGATGGTGTTTCAACTCAACCCAAACAACAAATAAATATTGTTGCTTCCCAGCCTAATACTATTGTTACAATAACTCCAAAATGTAACATTGTAGGGCATCTAGCAGGTATTACCTATACTTTATTATTAAATAATCCAGGCGATGCTTATACTTTAGAAAATACAGTTCAAACAACTACAATATCTACTAGTAATTTGTCAGGTACAGAAATTACAGCCAACAAACCTATAGCCGTTACTGTTGCCGATGACTCAGTTGCCGGTGCAACTGGTTGTTACGATTTAGCAGGAGATCAAATTGTACCAAGCGACATTGTTGGAACTGATTATGTTTTGGTAAAAGGTTTTTTAAATGCCCCTGAACCTGAAGGAGCTTATGTTTTAGCGACACAAAACTCTACATCACTTACAATTAATGATGGTGTTGTAACTACAACTGTTATTAACAAAGGCGATACCTACTTTTACAAAACAACTCAAGCTCAAACGTACGTTTCTACAAGTCAACCTGTTTATTGCCTTCAATTAACAGGTTATGGTTGCGAATATGGTGAAGCATTATTACCTCCCATAAATTGTGCAGGTTCAAATCTTATTTCGTTTTCAAGAAATACAAATCAAAACTTTTTATTAAATATTGTTTGTAAAGGTACAGCAATATCCAATTTTACATTAAATAATTCTATTGGAACAGTAACAGTTCCAATTACATCAAGTAACTTTTCATTAATACCAGGCACAAGCACTTTATCCGGTGGATCATTCTATGGTTCACAAATTAATTTATCATCAACTGTAACACTACCAATTGGTTCATATAGTATTGCAAACACAACTGATGTATTTGGTTTAGGTGTATTTGAAGGCGGGCCATCAACTAGTGGCTGGTATTATTATGCATCTTCTTTTTTAAGAAAAACAAGTGTAGTAGCTCAACCAAGTACAAATATTTGCGTTAGCAACACATCGTCAGTAATATTAACGGGTACTGTTTCGAGCGGTGCTATAACAGGTACTTGGAGTACAGCCAATGGTACAGGTACTTTTGGATCTTATACATCAACGTTTAATACTATTACTGCGCCTTATTATTTGTCTAATGCAGATACCTTGTTGTTTAATTTAAAATTTTATTTAACCGCAGTTAATCCTTGCGGAAAAATTTATAAAGATTCTACAATTGTGACAATAGACCAACGACCTCAAGTAATGGTAGTACCAAGTTATACTTCATGTACGAATAGTGTCGCTTCTGTAGCTTTAACAGGTACAGTTACAAATGCGATTGGCGGTATATGGAGTGGCGGTAGCGGTGGTAGTTTTTTAGGATCGGGTATTACAAATACATACACCCCTTCGCCAGCTGATGTTTCGTTAGGATATATTAATTTCGCATTAACTTCAACGATACCATTCTATGCAAGTTGTTTAAATACAAGCAGCACACTAACTGTTACATTGCTAAATTCTCCGACAGTAACAATAGTAAGTAATTCGAATTTACTGTGTTTGGGACAATCAGCAACATTAACTGCCAGTGGTGCAAATATCTATACTTGGAATAGTGGGTTTATAGGTTCTACCGGAGTTGTAACGCCACCCTTAGGAACAACCAATTACACCATAACAGGATCAAACCTTAACGGTTGTTCCAATTCAGCATCCATTACGCAAAGCGTTACTGCGTGTACTAGTCTTGTCGCGCTGAGCGGCGTCGAAGCGCAAAACATTGGTATTTTTCCAAACCCAACCACCGGTATTTTTGATATTCACATTTCGAATACGATCAATTTGACAGAAACTACTAAAATTCAAATTTTAAATACCTTAGGGCAAATAGTTCAAACAACAAATATTTTAAATCCTATAACGCAGTTAAATATTAGTTCCTTAGCAAACGGTATTTATTTTTTACAACTACACATTGCAGGTAAATTAATAGTTACACAAAAAATTATTAAACAGTAATTAATTTCGTATTCGTGTAATTCGCGTCTAAAAAAATTTATGTTTCTTAGCATTTTTTCAGCCTTAGTGGCAAAAAACTTATATGCCATTAAATGCCTCATATGGTTTAAACTAAATGCAAAAAATAATCCATGCCTTCTTTGTTCAATCGTATCAGAAAACTTAACGTTTCTTAGTGTCTTTAAAGATTTCATGGCAAAAACTTATATGCCCTTAAATTCCTCTTATGGTTTAAACTAAATGCAAAAAATAATCCATGCCTTCTTTGTTCAATTTGTCTCCAAAAATCTTATTGTTTCTTTGTGTTTTTGTGTTTTCGTTTCAAAAAACTTATATGCCCTTAAATGCCTCATATGGTTTAAACTAAATGCAAAAAATAATCCATGCCTTCTTCGTGCAATCGTATCAGAAAACTTAACGTTTCTTAGTGTCTTTAAAGTTTTCAAGGCAAAAACTTATATGC
>JAYVGH010000047.1:0-6090 GCA_043772435.1 Bacteroidota bacterium | reverse complement strand
ATCGGCATTACTACCAAAACGTTTAGTAAATCTTTTCCAACCCGACGAATCTTGTTTCTGAGTTGGTGTACTTGAACTAAAGGGATTGGATTTACCGGTGGTATCGACCGGACTAATGTATTTTAAATTCCATTTATTTAATAAATCATAGCCAAAAATTAAACGAAAAGGTGCTTTTGCAACTTTATAACTTAAACCTAATTGAACATTACGCGGCAAATTTTGCGTTTGATTTTGCGAATAGTTTTTATAAACAACACCAATATTTTTAGCTAAAATACTTACGGTTAAATTGTTTTTAGAATGGTAGGTAATTCCAAAATCTATGGCATTGGCATAACTTTTATAAATGTCGTACTGCGAAATAATTGTTTTTAAAGCTACGCCTACATTAAAACTACTATCTTTAAAAGGTTTTGCATAGTGTAAATTTATGCTATAATCACCGGCTCTAAAATTGTTGGTTGGTTGTCCAAACTCGTCGTAACCTACAAATTTACCGTAATCAAAAAATTGCAAGCTTCCGGCTACATTGCCATATTGCTTTAAATTATGCGCATAAGCTACATAACCGTATTTTAAATCACTTACATAATTACCAAAGTTTAAGGCGATTTTTTTTGTCATGCTGCTATTTAATAACGCCGGATTGCTGTGAATTAAATTAATATCATCATCCCAAATACTCATATTCCCACCACCCAATGCTGCAGAACGAGCTGTCATTGGAATGTCTAAAAACTTAAAATCTTTAGTACCTCCTATTTGTGCTGAATACTGCAACGATACAAAAAAAAATAGTATGTAGGATAGTTTTTTCATTAGGTATTTAACGTAACAAAATTAAGATTATTGTGGAATAAACGGTGATTATTTAATAACTAAGAAAGCGGGTAAAAAAAATAACACTAAATTTTTTGACTCTAATTTCACGAATAAGCACAAATGTGTTTTCAATAAAAATTAGCGAACATTCGTAAAAATTAGTGTTTATATTTTTTAAACCCAAAAGCGTGCAAATCATAAACAGTCTGTGTTATCTGCGCTTTATTATAAACTCTTAATATCTTTTAGTTTTACTGCTTGTCTGCGGGAGACTTCAATTTCTTTTCCATCTTTTAATTTTACATTTAATCCGCCATTAAACCAACTTTCAACACTGCCAATATAACTAAAATTTAAAATGTGTTTTCGGCTGGCTCTAAAAAATTGTTTTTCGTTTAAGCGACTTTCTAAACTATTTAAACTACGTAAAATTAATGGTCTAAATGTATCAAAATAAACACGTACATAATTACCCTCACTTTCAAAAAGGCGAATATCACTAAGTTTAACAAACCAACATTTTTCACCGTCTTTAATAAAAACCGTATCGCTTTCATTTAACGGTGAAATGTTATCTGTTTTTGTAATAGTTTCTTTAATTGCTAATTTTTTAATTGTCTCGGCTAAACGTTCCGGCTGAACGGGTTTTAATAAATAATCAAAGGCATTTAGTTCAAAAGCTTTAATTGCATGTTCATCATACGCAGTAACAAAAATAACATCTACAGCTCCCGAAATTTCTTCTACCAATTCCAAACCTGTTCTACCTGGCATTTGAATATCGCAAAATATTATATCAGGTTTTAGTTCGCTAATTTTTTGTTTGGCATCTTCTGCATCCACACATTCGGCAATTACTTCAATTTCTTTATGAATGGATAATAAATTTTTTAACTCTTGGCGCGCAAGGCGCTCATCATCAATAATTATTGCTTTCATTTTTTTATTTTTCTTTGTGTTTCTTCGTACCCTGTGTGCACAAGAGGTTTATTAATTCAAAGGTATGTTAATATCTACAACCACCAAATTATTAACTTCGTTTATAAAAATTTGTCCGTCAACGCCGTAAAGTAGCTCTAAACGTTGAATAGAATTTTTAAAACCAACTCCGGTTAAAGGCTTTTCGGTATTTAATTTTCCCGTGTTACTTACTTTTATTTTTAAAAAATCTCCTAATTTAAAAGCTTCAATTGTAATATAACCAATGCCTGGTAGCTTTGAAATACCGTGCTTGATGGCATTTTCAACCTGTGTTTGAATTATAAATGGAGGTATTTGATGATTTAAAACTGCGTCATCAATTTTTAGCTCATAATTTAAACGCTCTTCGTATCTAATTTTTTCGAGACTTAAATATTCTTTTACTAATTCAATTTCAGATTTTAGTACAATTTTTTGACTTTTATTCATTAACAAAGTACTTCGTAAAATATTAGATAATTGTGTAACCGCCAATTTTGCTTTGGTTGGATTTTCGTCAATCAACGCGCGAATGCTGTTCATGCTGTTAAACATAAAATGAGGATTTAACTGCGCCTTTAAATTATTTAATTCACTCTCCCTGCTGGCAGCTATATAGCGTAGCGAATTAATTTCGGTACGTTTATAATTTTTAAAATGTTTAAATCCAAAATACATAAGGTTCCATAAAAAAAAGATAACCGAGAAGTTTATGATGGAAGAAGTAATAAATACAAAATTTAAGTCGGTTTGAATAAGCCCTAACAACTTAAATAAACCCATTGTAATTAAAAAAAAAGCGTTTGCTTTTTGAATGCTAAAAAAAATAATAATTCCTATTTGGGTAGGAATTTTAAGGTTTATAACATTAAATTTTATAATAAAAAATCTGTAAATGTGTGTAATGGCAATACCTACCGGTAAGGATACTGCATACATTATATAATCTTTAAATGTAGATTTATTACTTAATCCAAAAAAAATTGAATTAATTATTATGTAAAAACTCCAACCAATTAACTGGCAAACCCAATAAATATTTATTTTTTTTGTCAGAAATTTTTAAGAGCAAAAACTACTCTTTAATAAATTTAAAAAATTTACTTTTTTCGTTTTCGGTAATTTTTACAACAAAAACACCTGTTTGAATCGAACTCACGTCAATAAAATTTAATTCGGTAGATTTTTCTTGCTTCACTAATTTACCGGCAATATCAAATAATTCTATTACTGAATTGCTTTTTAAAACTGAATTAAAATACAACTTATCTTTTACTGGGTTTGGATACATGAGCATGGCACTAACATTTAGCTCTTCTTTAATTCCGGTTAATATTAAATAATTATCGCGATATTTGGCTTGTGTGGGAGTAAAAACTGCTCCAATTAAACTACCTGAAATTTCTAAAAACGGAATTTTTGAACTTGTTGTTAGCCATTGATAACTGCGTTGATAATTTAAGAACCCTACTGGAAAAGGGATGATTGAGTTTTTAATAGTATCTTTTGAATATTCTGTAGTAATTATTCTTAAACAATTGGCGGTGCCATAAGGCGTGGTAATTGTTCCCCAACCATCTACTTTTGTAACGCGATATCCACTTTTTGAATATATAATTGGAATTAATGTTGAACTTGGAGTACTAAATTTAAAAGTAGTACTGTCGTATTTTGGATACGACATTGGAAAATGATATAACTCGTCTTTATCGCTATAATAACTTGGTACGGGTATACTCGAAAAAGTCATACCTGATCCATCAACAATATATGCATTGGTGGGAGAAGTTTGTTTTTTATAGTAGTTGTAATAGTTAGTAATAGTTAATGGTCCTGCGCCTAAAGTATCTGCAATTTTTTCTCCATATTCGTTAAACGCTAAAAAGAAAAATGCGTAAGGAGTTAAAAACGACGATTTGTAACTACGTACACCTTGGCTGGTTGGTACAAGTGTACTGTAATTCCAAACAAAATTTGTACCTGTTTGTGTGTAATTACCTATTGAAACCAATTGTGCGTTGCTGTAACGCAACGTATCGTTGTTTCCTGGAAAGTTACTACTTGTTAAATTAATTGGCGTTTGAGAAAATGATACTTTTAAAACGGCTGTAAAAACAGTAATTAATATTAATTTGTTCATTTGTAGTAAATTTGTTACAAGTAGCTAATATACTAATTATTTTGATTTTACGTTATACAATTTAGTGTTAAATTTTTTTTTATATGTTTTGGTATTTTTTAGTTTTATTTTAAAATTAAACAGCCAAACTATTTACTTAACCATTTTACCTGCTTCAAAAAAAAGTGAAGTAGCTAAACTTAATTATCAAAAAAAATTTACTTCTAAAATTTTAGCATTAAAAGAAATTGATAACATACTACAAACACTACATTATAAAGGTTATTTATTGGCAAATGTAGATACTGTCATTTCCGATTCGTCTCACATCTCAGCAAAAATTTCTGAAAACAGTTTTTACAAATGGGCTTACATCAAGTTGGGTAACCTTAACCCTACTCTCGCTTCAAAAATTGGCATCAGCGAAAAATTATATTTTAAAAAGCCGTTTAAGTATAAAGAAGTTGCTAAAAGTTTTGAAAAAATAATTTCGTACTACGAAAATAACGGCTACCCTTTTGCATCTGTAAATTTAGATAGTGTTGAGATTAAAGATAATTCAATTAACGCCATTTTAAATATACAAAAAGGGAAATTATTTAAAATTGATTCTATAATAATAATGGGTAACGCAAAAGTTAACAAACAATTTTTGTACAAATATCTATCTATCAAACAAAATATGCCTTTTAACGAAGAGAGTATAAAATCAATCTCAACCAAAATAAAACAACTGCCTTTTATAACCGAAAAACAATCGCAAATTGTTAGACTTACTAATAAAACCAATAAACTTATTTTATTTTTAGACAAAAAAAACGCCTCTCAATTTGACGGTATTATTGGTTTATTACCCGATGCCATCACAAAAAAAACAACTTTTACGGGCGATGTAAAATTAAAAGTTGTAAACGGTATTTTTAAAAATGGCGAAACGTTTGACGTGGAATGGCGACGCTTGCAATCACAAACTACCGACGGCAAAGCCCGCATTATTTATCCCTATTTATTTGGAACTCCAGTAGGAACAGATTATTCTATAAAAATTTATAAGCGCGATACAACCTTTATTGATATTACAAATAATATTGGAGTACAATATTATTTTAGCGGCTTAAATAATTTTAAAGTATTTTACAAACAACGCAACACTAATTTAATAAGTACTACCGGTTATAGTTTAATTACTACTTTACCCGAATTTGCCGACATTACCACTCAATCTTACGGTACAGGCGTTACGTTAGAAAAATTAAATTACCGATTCAATCCAAGGTCTGGTATAGCTTTAAACCTTAACGCACAAACCGGCAACCGTACCATTAAAAAAAATCCAAAAGTAAACGAAGTTGTTTACTCCAATTTATTATTACGTTCTACGCAATATCAATTTGAAGGTACCTTAAATATTTTTATTCCTATGTATCGAAACAACGTTTTACATATTGGTGTACAAGGCGCATCGGTGTTTGGTAATTCTTCAATATTTAAAAACGAATTGTTTCGTATTGGTGGTTTACGCACCCTGCGTGGCTTTGATGAAGAAAGTATTTATACCTCAACCTACGTCATCCCTACAATTGAATACCGATTTTTATTTGCACAAAATTCTAATTTATTAGTATTTGCCGAAGGTGCTTGGTACGAAAACAACAGTAACAACTATTATTTAAAAGATACTCCTGTAAGTGTTGGAGCAGGTATTAATTTTGAAACAAAAGCAGGCATACTTAGCTTAAATTACGCTATTGGCAATCAATTTGGCAATGGTTTTGACCCCCGCAGCGGAAAAATACATTTTGGATTAACGGCTTTGTTTTAAATTTTACTTTTTTGTAAACGAATATTTATAATCCTCCACTCTTCCTAATAATTCCGATATATGTATAACTTCATTAGCATTATCAAAAATAATTGTATTACCATCGGCAATAAATATTTTACCCAACTTGCCTCTTAAAAATGGAAATAATTTTTTAGGCGTATAAAGTTCGCGCCCATCGGTAAATTTTACAAAAATTTTTGTCCCAATAATTTTTACTTTTGTTATTTGTGGATTTATTCCTATTACACCATTTGCCATTTTTTAAAAGTTTAAAGGTTTTGTTTTAATTCCTGCTCTAAAATTATTTATTAATTCGTTTATTTTTTCTTTGTTTGCTTCAATCAACTTAACAGCCATATTA
>JAYVGH010000046.1:0-3538 GCA_043772435.1 Bacteroidota bacterium | reverse complement strand
AATGCCAATGCGTGTCATTTGAAATCCCGGCACAGTATTTAAACCCGAAGGGCCTGTAGCAATTAAAGCCTGCCCGTTTTGCAACTGGCTTACCAATATACGGGGCAAGCTGTTTGTTCGGATTTGTAAGGGGTTGACGCCATTTGTAGTATTCCAACCGAGGAAGTTACCTAGAACAAACCCATTACCACCAACACCATTTGTAGATTGTGCAAAGCCATTATTTTGTATTATCGCAAGAACAGCTCCAAATAAAAGTAGTTTTGTTTTTTTCATTTTTTTAGTTTTTAATTGTTAATATTTATCTTATTAATTGTAATAATCCTTTATACAAAAAGGGTGTGTTATCATTTTTAGTTGCAGTAATTAAAACATAATAAGTAGAAGAAGGTAGAGGTTCATTTTTATATGTACCATTCCATTCAAAGTTAGATTGAGTTGATTTGAAAACTTGATTACCCCAGCGGTTAAATATTTGAACGTTAAAATCTTTATCTGCTAAAAATGAATAATCGATTTTAAAAACATCGTTGTAACCATCATTATTTACAGTAATTATTTCTGGAATTACTAATTGTTTTATTTCTTCAAAATATTCTGTTAATGAAATGTCTTCTACATAATAATATACAGTAACTGCTGAGTCGCTTGGATTAAAGTCATTGTATTTTATATCTTTATGCTTCAAAAAATTGCCAATGGTCAAATATTTTTCGTTTCCGTTAGATATATAAATCCCTTCTACTTTCTGCCAACCTGTATAATCGTTTAAATATATCTTTGGATTGGAATTGATTTGAGCATTAACAGGTATCCTAAAATAGTTATTTTGATTTATAATGTTTTCACTAAAGTAAGCTCCACTATGATTCACATATTGCAGTTGATAAGGTAGCTTCACTGTTGAATCTGCTAAACTTATATAGTAAGTTAATAAATATTTTTTGTATTTGCTTAATGTAGTAATTAATTTAATGGATATATATTCATAATAGCTAAAATTTGTATCTGGTTTTATCGCAAAATAATATCCACCGTAAGCATTACCTGTTCG
Source organism: Bacteroidota bacterium (assembly GCA_043772435.1). GTDB lineage: Bacteria > Bacteroidota > Bacteroidia > B-17B0 > Aurantibacillaceae > Aurantibacillus. Next base: position 2,484 of record JAYVGH010000046.1, on the reverse strand, counting down.
CGCATTTTGGTAACCACTATAGTTTTGTGGCACACTAAATAATAAAGTGTTTTGCAAATTATCAAAATCAGTACTACAGCTATTAAAATAATCTGCAGTACCTGTGTTTGGGTTAAACCAATATTTAGCTGCATTTATATAAAAGCCATTTGCATAGCCTGGGCAATTAACCGTATCCTCAAAACTGCCGTTAGGTACTAAGTTAATTTGTGCGTATGTATAGTTGTGTTGCAACAATATAGTAAGTATAAAAATGTGTTTTAGCATATAGCTAATATATAAAAATTAGCATTGTTTAACAAATATAAATTATCGGTCTTTAATGTCCGAATTTTATTTTACCATTTAACGCACTTTTAACCTGTGCGTAACATTAAGCAAACATTGGTACTTAAAAAAGTTGGCGCGTTGTTTTATAAACAACGGCAACTAAAAAAATTATCACGCACACAAATTGCCATAATGCTTAACACAGATGAAAAACAACTAAGGCGAATTGAGAGCGGAGAGGTAAATTGTACCTTGCTTACTTTTTTAAAATTATGTTATGTTTTAGAGCTGGAGCCTAGTACTTTATTAGAAATCAAATTAAATGAAGGGATATTGAATGACTAATTAACGCAGGATTAGCCTACGTTTTTGCTAACACACAAAATCCTGCGGAGCAGGGGCAAGCTGTTTGTTCGGATTTGTAAGGGGTTGACGCCATTTGTAGTATTCCAACCGAGGAAGTTACCTGCAACAAAATTATTATTTGCGGGCACCCCATTTGTAGCTTGTGCATTTATCTTATTTGAAAATGCTGTTATTGCTATGATAGTGATGATTAATTTAATTTTTCTCATTTTTTTTTGATTTTTTTGTTAATATAGTAGTTGTACATAATTTTTATAAATGAAATTCTCATGCGCATTTGTATATCCTGTAATTAATATGAAATAAGTTGAACTTGGTAGCTTCTCATTTTTATATTTTCCGTCCCACACAAAGTTTAAGTCTTTAGAATTAAAAACTTCGCTACCCCAGCGATTAAATATCTGAATTTGAAAATCTACAAGTAATAAATCATTTGCATTAATTTTTAAATAATCATTTAGTCCATCGCCGTTGGGGGTAATCAACTCATTAATTATATTATTTTCATTAACTTCAATAATAGAGACATCATCAACATAATGATAAAAGTTTGAAAATGGTATTTGGTTACCATTATCATCAATATTTTTTATAGTAGGATATGTTTTAAAATTACCAATAGTAATATACTCTTCTCCACCAGCCGCATTGTATGTACCTTTAACTTCAATCCAATTTAAAGTATCACTAATGAAGATATTTGGGTTAGATTGTATTTGTGGTGTAAAAGGAAATACATCAAAATCTATTCGACTTATAGCAGTATTTGAAAGATAGCAGCCTGTGGAGTTAGAATAATATCCATTTGTAGAAGGTGACACATAATATTTAACTTCGTAAATCTTATTTTTTTGTAATGGGGTCAATAATTTAACTTGCATATATTCTGCGTAAGGTAAATTTGGATTCATACTATCAGGCGCATTTTGAGTAAAAACATATCCACCGTAAGCATTTCCTGTGTGGGCATATTGAAAGCCTATGTAGTTTTGAGGAACACTAAAAAAAAATCGATTCTGAAAAGTATCAAAATATGTGCTACAACTATTAAAATAATCTGCAGTACCTGTATTTGGGTTAAACCAATATTTAGCTGTATTTATATAAAAGCCATTTGCATAGCTTGGGCAATTTACCGTATCCTCAAAGCTGCCGTTAGGTACTAAGTTTTGCTGTGCGTATGTGTAGTTAAAGGCCAAAGCTATTATTAGTATAAGTATTTTTTTCATTTAACTAATTTAGTTAAAATTAGTATTGTTTTGTTTTTATAGCCAAATTAAAGTTATTTATGTTAAAGTACCAAATGGTATTTATTAAGTTTATGTTAATAATGCAATTTTCGGTCACAAAGCGGCAAAAACCCGAAATATTGCGTTTATAAAAATAGTTGCTTTGCGTATTAAACAAATTCAAGAGAAGAATGGTATTACGCAAGAAGTTGTTTTTTATGATACCGGAATAAATATAGGAAGAATAGAAAGGGGTGAAAGAGATATTTCTCTTACAAGCCTTAAAGCAATTTGTGAATATTTTGATATTTCTGTTCAAGATTTTTTTAAGGGGATAAAATAATTACCGCAGGATTAGCCTACACTATTCCCTGCACACAAAATCATGCGGAGCGGGGTACACAAACCACCCAACTGCACATTTGTACCTGTTACTATTAAACCTTGGTTGGCGGTGGGTACCGCGCCACCCGGAACATAAATAACATCGCCACTTGAATTTAAACTAAGTACGCCTGGCCCAGGGTTTGGGACTGTAGGGCTAGTAGACAATAAATTACTAAAACGTAAGCCGCTTTGGTTAGCACCAATACTGCTAATTTCTAACCTATTACCACCC
>JAYVGH010000045.1:0-38450 GCA_043772435.1 Bacteroidota bacterium | reverse complement strand
TAATGGTAAAGCTACGTTTTCGAGAGTGGTAGCGCGCGGTAATAAATTAAAAGTTTGAAACACAAACCCAATTTCTTTATTTCTAACTTCGGCTAATTGGTTATCGGTCATTTTGGCAACCGATAAATTATTTAAAATATAATCTCCGCTAGTGGGGCTGTCCAAACACCCTAACATATTCATTAAGGTGGATTTTCCGCTACCCGAAGGCCCCATTAAGGCGACGTACTCATTTTTTTTTATAGAAAGCGATACATCTTTTAAAGCATTTATAACCTCGTCGCCAATTTTATAGGTTTTTTTTATGTGTGCTATCGAAATTATTTCTTCCACTACCACAAATTTACTTATTTTACACTCCTAAATAAAGGAATCTCTAAAAATTAGATTTTTTGAGGCGAACAAATTTTTAAAACCGCAGAATACCAACGTATTTGAGGATTTTTAAAATGAAGTTCAACGAAAAAAAAGCAGTTTTTAGAGGTTCATAATCTACCACTTAAATAATTATGAGTTTTTATAGAAGAATAAAATATTTCCTGGTTCACACCTTAAAATTAACCAACGAAGAAGCACAAGCAGCCTTAGAAAAAGGCAGTGTCGAAATTGATAATGTTGCTGTAAAAGACAATGTGTTTTTAAACGATTTTTCTGAAATAAAAATGGACGGAAAAATTGTTCGTCCTAAAAAAGAATTTGTGTATTTAAAATTTTATAAACCTATTGGTTTTGAAAGTACTTTAAGTAATACAATTGAAAATAATTTATCGAATTTTTTTACTGATTATAAAAATTTATCTATAGCCGGTAGATTAGATAAACAATCGGAAGGCTTATTGTTGTTGAGTAATAATGGAAAATGGGTAGAAAATATCACCAATCCTAAATTTGAAAAAGAAAAAGAATATTTAGTAGAATTAAATAAAACTCCTGATGAGCATTTTATACAATTGTTTACAAAAGGCGTTAACATTGGTTACCACGTTACTAAACCTTGTACCTGCGAAATTATGGAAGGTAAATGGATTAAAGTTGTTTTAAAAGAAGGCAAAAACCGCCAAATCAGAAAAATGTGTAAAACGTTAGGATATGAAGTGGAAGTATTACGCCGTACAAAAATAGATGCTGTTGAATTAGGAAAATTAAAATCAGGGGAGAAGGCAGAGTTTATTGTAAAGGAATAGAACATAAATAATGCTATTGATTGCAGTAAAATGATTTTATTTTGCTCCTTAGGAGCAATATGTTTGTAATGAAAAAATAACTGGTTACACCGCTCCGTAGGAGCGGTATGTTAAATATGCCAAATACATATTCCAAAATATACATACAAATTGTTTTTACTGTAAAAGGTCGTCAAAATCTTATCGATAAAAAACACAGAGAAGAATTGCACAAATACATTACCGGAATAGTTCAGAACCGTGATCAAAAAATGTTGGCAATATTTGTAATGCCCGACCATGCTCACATTCTGGTAGGTTTAAAACCTAATATTTTAATATCTGATTTGGTAAGAGATATAAAAGTAAGTTCAACAAATTTTATAAATTATAATAAATGGGTATTAGGTAAGTTTAATTGGCAGGAAGGATTTGGCGCTTTCTCTTATTCTCAAAGCCAAATAGATAAAGTGATAAAATATATTTTAAATCAAGAAGAACATCATAAAAAATTGACGTTTAAAGAAGAATATATCGATTTTTTAAAAAAGTTTAAAATTGAATTTGATGATAAGTATCTATTTGAGTGGATAGAATAAAAATTAAACATAGCACTCCTACGGAGTGCTGATTTTTATTTAGATTTGATATTACAAACATTCCGCTCCTAAGGAGCGGAAAAAAATAAAATTCTTTTTTAAAGTGAAAAAATACTTAATAATTTTTAATTTCTTTTAATGAATCAACGCCAATTATTTTTACAACACGTTGCGCAAACAAGCGACACGCCTTTGTTGGGAGTTGATATAAACATAGCCTCTGCACAAGGTTGTACCTTAATAGATGCAGACGGCAAACAGTATTTAGATTTAATAAGTGGTATTTCGGTAAGTAACGTTGGGCATTGTCACCCAAAAGTAGTAAAAGCAATACACGAACAATCGCAAAAATTTATGCACTTAATGGTGTATGGCGAGTTTAACCAAAGTCCGCAAGTTAAATATGCAGAGGCCTTAACAGATTTATTACCACCCAATTTAAATTCGGTTTACTTTACAACGAGTGGGAGCGAGGCTGTAGAGGGTGCTTTAAAATTAGCTAAGCGCGTTACTAATCGTAGCGAGATAATTAGTTTTAAAAATGCCTATCACGGCAGTACGCATGGTGCATTAAGTGTAATGGGTGACGAATTTTTTAAACAAAGTTACCGACCGTTATTACCTGATATTAAACATTTGGAATTTAATTCCATTGCCGATTTACATCAAATTACTTCTAAAACAGCCTGTGTAATTATTGAACCCATACAAGGCGAAGCAGGCGTTAGAGAAGCCTCACACCAATTTTTAATTGCCTTAAGAGAACAGTGCGATGAGCATTGTGTATTATTAATTTTTGACGAAATACAAACAGGTTTTGGTAGAACCGGAAAATTTTTCGCGTTTGAAAATTACAACGTTATACCTGACATTTTAGTAGTAGCAAAAGGTATGGGTGGCGGTTTGCCTATTGGTTCTTTTATAGCTTCACAACAATTAATGAGTTGTTTAACAAATAAACCGGTGTTAGGGCATATTAATACTTTTGGCGGTAACGCCGTTTGTGTAGCGGCAGCTCAAGCCACTTTAGAAATTATAAGAGATGAAAAATTATTTTTAAGAGCCCAACAAATTGAAACAATTATTAAAAACGAATTAAAACACACTTTAATAAAAGAACTAAGAATAAAAGGCGCATTAGGAGCCATTGATTTTGGTGATGAAGCCCTAAACTTTAAAATAATAAAAGCCTGCTTGCAAAATGGTATTATTACCGATTGGTTTTTATTTTGCTCCACCGCTATGCGGATAAGCCCGCCATTGATAATTAGTGACGAAGAATTGAGGATGGGGATTGGGAAGATTTTGGAGACTCTTGATAAAATATAATATTTCGTCATTGCGAGGGAGTTTTGCGTTTAAGCAAAATGAAACGAAGCAATCTAAATTACAGTTGTATGAGATTGCTTCCTTCGTCGCAATGACGGTTAAACCACGTCATTGCGAGGCGTTAGCCGAAGCAATCTCATACCATCGTTTTAGATTGCTTCGCTCCGCTCGCAATGACGTTACTTTGATTGCTCGATTTGCTCACAAACGATTTATTCTATCCATTCATCTGCGCCAACGTCTTTTGATAAGTCGTACCAATTAGGGTTAATTGAAATTATTAAATTTTCTTTTTTTAATCTACTGCCTGCTTTTATTTGTTTTTCTCTTGCAATCGCATCCTCTATTCTTAAAAATACTTCATAATACACTAATTTATGAAGTGCATATTTATTTGTGAAACTAAATTGTTTTGCAGCATTTCTATGCTCAAATAATCTCTTTATTAAATTAGATGTAACGCCAGTATACAAAGTTGTATTGTTTTTATTAGTTAAAACATAAACGGCACCTCCAGTTTTCATAAATCCAAATTATAAAAAATATCTGAGATTGCTTCACTTTGTTCGCAATGACCTTTATCCCGTCATTGCGATGGAGGTAGGACCAAAGATATCTAAAGTAGCTGTTTGAGATTGCTTCGCTACGCTCGCAATGACGAAGTTTTAGATTGCTTCGCTCCGCTCACAATGACGCATTAGTTTTTTATAACCAAAACATAACATTAAGCTAATTGTATTTTGATTATATTTATAATTAAAATCTACTAAATGAAAAAATTTATACTTCTTTTTAGTTTAATAATTGTTTTTGCAAAAGCACAAACGCCCCCATTACAACCATCTCCAATAATTGGTCCAACATTAGTTTGCAATGGTAGCATCTACACTTACAGCGTAACAAACGACCCATTGGCAACTTTATATAGTTGGACTTTACCTGGAGGATGGACAGGGACAAGTATAACAAACTTTATCACAACCACAGTTTCAAATCCTTCGGGTGTTATGGCTGCTGTTGCTTCTAATTCTGCTGGTGTTAGTCCTACTAGAACACTTAATGTTACATCACAATTTACAGTAAACACCAGTTTTTCAAATGTATCATGTATGGGATCATCTAATGGTTCGGCAAATGCAATACCATTAGGAGGTGTATCTCCATATGCGTATATTTGGCAACCTACAGGTAGTATAACACAATCAGTTAATAATTTTAACCCAGGTACTTATACAGTTTATGTTACTGATGCTAGCGGTTGTTTAATTACTAAAACAGTTACTATTACACAACCAGCGGCATTAACAGCTATTGTAACAGGTACCAATGTAAACTGTAATGGCTTAAACAATGGCATAGGTAATGTAAACTACGCTGGCGGAACCGGGATACCTGCTATATTGTGGCAACCCGGTTTACAAGTAGTGCAAACGCCAATTAATTTAACGGCACCACAAATACACACGGTAACCTTAACAGATGCTAATGGTTGCTCTTTAACTAGAACTTTAAACATTACACAACCAACAGTTTTAGCCGGTACGCTTAACAACATCGTATCTACCAATTGTAACCAATCGAACGGAAGTGCTAGTTTAACTGTTAGCGGTGGTATTGGTCCATACTCTTATCAATGGTCATCTAACCCCACATTTACTAACTCTTTTATCTCAGGTGTATATGCTGGAGCTTATACTGTAAATTTTTCTGATGCTAATGGCTGTAGTCAATCTCAGATTGCAGCTATAAACAACATTGCTGGTCCAAATATTAATGCTTTAATATCTACTTCAATAAGTTGTAATGGTTTATCGAATGGTACAGCTTCCATTTCCGCTTCTGGTACTGGCTCTTTAAGTTATTTATGGAGTTATTTGTCACAAACCACGAATTCTGTTAATAATTTGCCAGTTGGTATTCATACAGTAACAGTAAATGACCCTTACACTTGTTCTTCAACTGCTACATTTAATATTAGTCAACCACCTGCGATTACTTTAACAGCTATTGCTAATAACACTGTTGTGTGTTTAGGTAATTCAAGCACCTTAACTGCTAATGTTATAGGAGGAGGAGTACCGCCATATACTTATACGTGGAGTAGTGGCGGGAATGCTTCTATTAAAATTGTGACCCCAATTACAGCTACAACCTATACTATAAATATTAAAGATGCTAATAATTGTTTAAAAACAAATACAGTAAGTGTAGCAACAAATTCGTTGCCTATCATAACAACATCAACTTCTGGTTCGCTTACTTGTTCTAATTCCGCTGTAAATATTTATGCAACTACAGGTGCTGGTTTATTATATTCTTGGAATGGTTCTGGGATAGTGTCGGGAGCAAATTCTGCTACTGCCGTCGTTAATGCACCTGGAATATACTCTGTAAATGTAACTAGCAGTGTAAATGGGTGTTCGGTTATAAAAACGGTTACTGTAAGTTTAAATAATGCCATACCTTTAATTTTTATTTTTAGTTCACCCAGTTTAATTTGCTCCGGGCAAACAGCTACATTAATGGCGAGTGGTGCAAATACTTATGCCTGGAGTAGCGGTGGTACTAGTGCTACTGAAATTGTTAGTCCAACAACTAACACCATCTATACAGTTAATGGTACAGATGTAAACGGTTGTAGTAACATTGCTACTAGTAATATTACTGTAAACCCTTTACCAATAATAAATACAACAAGTAGCAACAGTTTAATTTGTACTGGGCAAACAGTTACTTTAACTGCAACAGGTGCAACTACTTATACCTGGAGTAGCGGAGGAAATAGTATTACAGAGGTTGTAAGCCCAACTGTTAATACAACGTATACTGTTAATGGTACAGATGGAAACGGTTGCTCTAATTCATCGTCAATTACCCAAAACGTTAGTTTGTGTACAGGGCTTGCTATACAAAGCGGTGTTGAAGCACAAAGCATAAGTGTTTTTCCTAATCCTACTAATGGTATTTTAAATGTGGCTTCGACAAGCTCAGCCACCGAATTACAAATATTAAATGTATTGGGGCAAGTTGTTCAAACAACAAATATCATAAATCAAACAACCCAACTAAATATTAGTGATTTAAAAAATGGGTTGTATTTTGTAAAAGTGTTAGAGGGTAATAAGGTAATTGCTACACAAAAAATAATAAAGGAGTAAATCCTCGTCATTCCGCACTTGATGCGGAATCTCAGTTCTTTATATGTAAATAGGTTTGAGACTCTGAAACAAGTTCAGAGTGACGTAATTAAAAATAATTAAGGAGTAAATATTCGTCATTCCGCACTCGATGCGTAATCTCAATTCTTATACGCTTGGTACTGATACTCTGAAACAAGTTCAGAGTGACGTATTTAAAAAATAATTAAGGAGTAAATCTTCGTCATTCCGCACTTGATGCGGAATCTCAATTCTTATACGCTTGGTACTGAGACTCTGAAACAAGTTCAGAGTGACGTAATTAAAAAATAATAAAGGAGTAAATCTTCGTCATTCCGCACTCGATGCGGAATCTCAGTTCTTATCCGCTCGGTACTGAGACTCTGAAACAAGTTCAGAGTAACATAATTAAAAAATAATTAAGGAGTAATATTTCGTCATTCCGCACTTGATGCGGAATCTCAGTTCTTTATATGTAAATAGGTTTGAGACTCTGAAATAAGTTCAGAGTGACGTAATTAAAAATAATTAAGGAGTAAATATTTCGTAATTGCGAGGCGATAGCCGAAGCAATCTAATATCCTTAAGTACACAGTTTAGATTCCATCGTTCTGTTTGCCATAAATTATATAGTTAAGATTGCTTCACTTCGTTCGCAATGACGTGACATAGATGGCTTCCTCGTTGCAATGACGAAGTTTTAGATTGCTTCACTCCGTTCGCAATGACGTGAGATAGATTGCTTCACTCCGTTCGCAATGACGTTACTTTGATTGCTCGATTTGCTCACAAACGATTTATTCTATCCATTCATCTGCTCCAACCTCTTTTGATAATTCATACCAATTAGGATTAATTGAAATAATTAGATTTTCTTTTTTTAATCTACTCCCGCTTTTAATTTGTTTTTCTCTTGCAATTGCATCCTCTATTCTTAAAAATACTTCATAATACACTAATTTATGAAGAGCATATTTGTTTGTGAAACTAAATTGTTTAACTCCATTTCTATGCTCAAATAATCTTTTTATCAAATTAGATGTAACGCCAGTGTATAAAGTTGTATTATTTTTATTTGTTAATATATAAACTGCGCCGCCGGTTTTCATAACGCTAAATTATAAAAAAGTATGAGATTGCTTCCTTCGTCGCAATGACGTAAAATATCTTTGTCATAAGGAGCAATTGTGTAAAAAAAATTGAAACAACTATTTTTGAGATTGCTTCACTCCGTTCGCAATGACGAAGTTTTAGAGTGCTTCGCTTCGTTAGTAATGACGTTTTTTAGAGCATCGTCATTGCGAGGGAGGTACGACCGAAGCAATCTCAAACAGTTACTCAAAAAAAGGATAGGACTATTGAAAGAATTATTTAGATTGAGATTGCTTCGCTTCGCTAGCAATGACGTGACATAGATAACTTCCTCGTTGAAATGACGAAGTTTTAGAGTGCTTCGCTTCGTTAGTAATGACGTTTTTTAGAGCATCGTCATTGCGAGCCGATAGCCGAAGCAATCTAATATCCTTAAGTACACAGTTTAGATTCCATTGAAGTTTTAGATTGCTTCACTTCGTTCGCAATGACGTGACATAGATAACTTCCTCGTTGCAATGACGAAGTTTTAGAGTGTTTCACTCCGTTCGCAATGACAGGAAACTATTACAACTCATTCAAACCCTGTACCGCCGCCGGGTAATTTGGTTCAATTTTTAAGCACATATTGTAATCTGCACGGGCATTGTCTTTATCTTTTAGTTTAGCGTACGTAAAACCTCTGGCAAAATAGGCCTGGGTGTAATTGCTGTTAATAGCAATTGCCTTTGTAAAATATTCTAACGCTTTTTTATTGTCTTTTTTGTATTCTAAATAAAGGGCTCCAATGTTGTACAAACAATCTTCACGGTTTTTATTTTGTAATAAAATATATTCGTATTCACTAATAGCTTCGTCAATTTTACCTAAGTCTTGTAAAAGCTTAGCGCGTGCAAATTTTGCTTCTTCGTTTTTAGGATTTAATTTTATTACTGTACTATAATATTCTAATGCTATAGGGTTTTTACGCGCAGAGAATATTACTCCCATATCGTAAAAAGCGTCTTCGTATTTATTGTCTTGTTCGGTTGCAGTTTCAAGGCTAGATAGTGCTTTCGCCGTATCGCCGCTTTCGCGGTAAATACTGCCTTTAAGGTAATAGCCTTTAGCAAGATTTTCATCAATTTTTAAAGCTTTGTTTACATAATCAATCGCTTTTTGGTATTGACGTACTAAAAAATAAAGCTCTGATAATTTTAATAAGGTTTCTGTATTTTCAGGAAACTTTTTTTCAATGCGCTCTAAAACTTCTTTTGCATCGCGTGTTTTATTTTGAGTAAACAAAGCGTCCACAATAGTTATATAATAATCGGCATTTGAACTATCTAACCTTATGGCGCGTTTAGCATCGTTAATAGCTTCTTGTGGTTGTTTTAAAGTTATATATATGTTTGCACGTTTGTTATAAAGCGTAGGTTCATTAGGTGTTTTTAAAAGTTCTTCGTTAACCGCTTTTAGTTCTGGTGAATTTAATTTTATGTTCAAACTATCTGCTTTTACATTAGAAGCTTCGGTTTGTTTATCCGCGTGAGGTTTACACGCAAAAAATAAAGTGATTATTAGTAATAGAATTATATTTTTCATTTTTATTTTTTTCTACAATATCCCCTTCCTGTTTGGGGGAAGGGGGAAGGGAATTTGTCTTTTATTTTTTTTGAGTAAAATTTAGTGTGCTTTGTGTATAAGTGGTTTTAAGATTTATTTAATTCGTACACAAAATTAAGTTTTTGTTCTTCGCTAAAATACGCAATTTCTTGTTCCCTAATTTTAGTTGCACCTAATTTTGCTACTGCCTTTTGCGAACGTATGTTATTGCTTCCTACATAAAACAAAACACTATTTACAAATTGAAACACATAATTAAGCATTATAGATTTTAAAGCGCCATTGTGCCCTGTGCCCCAATATTCTTTAGCTAAAAATGTGTAACCAATTGCAATTGTGTTATTGGATTCATCGTATTCGTAAAACCTGCTACTGCCAATAAGTACATTTTTTTTAGTATCATACACCATAAACGCGCCTTTTGATAAGATGGCGCCTTCAAAAAATTTCTCAAATACATCACGTTGGTAACGGTTTTTATTTGGGTGTTGCTCCCAAATTAATGGGTTGGAGGCAACAGAATACAAGGCTTCTAAATCATTGGTTACCATTGGTATCAATGTTATAATTTCGTTTTTTAGAGTTGTAGGTTGTATATCGAAAATCATAATCTACTTTTTTCACCAAAGAGAAAATGAGTAAAAGAGTACTTTTTCTTTGTGCTCCTTTGTGTCCTTTGTGCCTCTGTGGTTAGTTTACAAATCATTTGCTGTTGCTATTAATTCAGCCACATCTAACACTTTTGTTTTATCTTCTTTATTAAAATGCTTTACACCATCAGTCATCATTGTGTTACAAAACGGACAGCCAACTGCTATCACGTCAGGATTTAAAGCCAGAGCTTCCTCTGCGCGTTCAACATTTACTTCTTTAGTACCTTTTTCTGCTTCTTTAAACATTTGTGCTCCTCCTGCACCGCAGCATAAACCATTGGCTTTGCTACGTTTCATTTCGGCTAACTCAACATCTAATTTTTGAATAATGTCTCTTGGCGCCTCATACACATTGTTTGCTCTTCCTAAATAACAAGGGTCGTGAAACACAATTTTTTTACCTTTAAACTCACCGCCCTGTACTTTTAATTTACCTTGATTAATTAATTCCTGAACTAATTGCGTATGATGTACTACTTCATAATTACCGCCTAAAGCCGGATATTCATTTTTAATAGTGTTAAAACAATGCGGACAACCAGTAACAATTTTTTTAATGTTGTAACCATTCATTACATTAATGTTTTGCATAGCCTGCATTTGGTAAAGAAATTCATTTCCGGCGCGCTTTGCAGGGTCTCCGGTACAACCTTCTTCGGTACCCAATATTGCAAATTTTATATTTACATGATTTAAAATACGTACAATTGCTTTAGTTATTTTTTTTGCTCTGTCGTCAAAACTACCGCTACAGCCCACCCAAAATAAAATTTCCGGAGTTTCGTTTTCGGCAAGCATTTGTGCCATTGTTTTAACGATTAATTGATGATTGTTGATTGATGATTGATGATTTTCCATCTGTAAAAATGTTATTTTTTTATCTTGTTATTAAGATTGTACATTGTAGTTTTTCTTGCGACAACAATTTCCTAAATACACATTCGGTAATTTTTCTGTAAAAGTTATTACGGATAATGCAAATGTTTTTGTTCGTTTATATAAATCTTCCGAAGTCATTTCTAATTTTTAATCATCATTCAACAATCATCACTAATTATTATTCCTTAATCCAGTTAGCTCTATCAGCAGGGCTAAACTGCCATGGAGCGCCGTTGTTTTCAATGTTTGTAAACATTCCGTTTAATTCGGCTTTTGTATTACTTTCTTCCATTACTAAATATCTTCTAATCTCAATAATAATTGCTAAAGGATCAATATTTATAGGACATTCCTGCACGCAGGCATTACAAGTGTTACACGCCCAAATTTCTTCGTGTTTAATGTAATCTCCTATTAAAGCTTTGCCGTCATCTACAAAAACACCTTTGTTTGCATCTATATTTTTTCCAACTTCTTCTAACCTATCACGCGTATCCATCATTATTTTGCGAGGCGACAAAGCTTTACCAGTAATGTTTTGTGGACAAGCACTCGTACATCGTCCACATTCCGTACAGCTGTAAGCATCTAATAAATTTTTCCAGGTTAAATCCTGAACGTCTTTTACACCAAAGCGTACAGGATGGTTTGGGTCTGTTTTTGCTACATAAGCCGGATCAAAGTTAGGGGCAACCACATCGGTAACAGAATCTAAAGTTGTAAACTCGCCTTTAGGTTTTAAATTAGAATAATATGTGTTTGGAAACCCTAATACAATATGCAAATGTTTTGAAAAAGGTAAATAATTTAAGAAACCAAATACCATCATAATGTGTCCCCACCAACCAATGCGTTCTATTACATTTAAGCCGCCATCGCTCATACCTTTATATATTAATGGACCTAACCAACTACTGATGCTAAAATTAAAACTGCCGTTTATTTCGGAGGCGTGTGAAAGTCCACGATTATAAAGTACTTCATCGGCGCCATTCATCATAAAAATAAAACAGATTAAAATTATTTCGGCAATTAAAATAATGTTAGCATCTAACTTTGGCCAACCATTTAATTCGTTCATACTTAAACGAGGTACTTTTAATAAATTTCTTCTGGCTAAAAAAAAGATAGTGCCAACAAACGCCAATACAGAAAGAATTTCGATAAAGCTAACTGTAAATGTATAAAACCCGCTTAAGCTTTCTCTAAATGCGCGATGATTACCCGAAATGCCATCAAAAACAATTTCTAATAATTCTATTTGTGTTATTACAAACGCACTGTATAAAAAAAAGTGTAAAATGGCAGGTATTGGGCGACTAAACATTTTTTGCTGCCCGAATGCTACTAAAAGCATAGTTTTTAGGCGAGCCGATTTATTGTCGGTTAATTTTACCTCTCTACCCAATAATATATTACGTCTAATTTTTTTTGCATTGACAAAGAAAAAACCAGAACCAATAATTAAAAGCAGACAAAATATAATTGAGCTAATCATAATTTAATTTTTTTTGTTTTCGTTATCGCGATGCCCATTTTATCAATCTGCAGAAACAATCTTTTTTAAAATATTAGATTGCATCTTTCGTCGCAACGACGGGTGTTAATCTTTTGGTTTGTCCTTATCCTTTTTACCAAAAACAGAAAAGTGAATATATCGTTTAGGATTAATGCGTAAATCTTTCAACAATTTATCTAAATCTTCGCTCGATTTGTTTAAGTTAACATATAACGAATCGTTTTTAGCCAATTTACCTAGCGTACCTTGACCTTTATTAATACCGGCTAATAATATGTTTAATTCTTTTAGCGATTTATCGGCATTATTAATAGCATCTTTAATTTGAGCTTTTGCCAAACTATCTGTCATATTACTTACATTACCAATAATATTATTAATTTTTTGTCCGCTTTTACTAAGGTTTGCTGTAATTTGATTGAGGTTGGTTAAAATAGCAGATATTTTTGCTTTTTCGGTACCCATTAAATCATCAACTTTGTAAGCTGTTTTTTCTAAACTTAAAATTGCTTTGTGAACGCTTTCAAAACTTTCGTCGATATTTTTTCGTGTTTTTACATTTAATACCGAGTTTACAACCGTCATAACGCTATCAATACTTCCTATTAATTTTTCGGCTTTGGCCTGTAGCGGTGCAATTTGTTTGTTAAATGATTCTTTTAATCCTTGTTCGGTTTCGGCTATAAGCGTATCGCCACTTTTTACAAATTCGGTATTATCGCTAAAAATAACTTCTATGGCTTTTGAGCCTAGTAAATCGCTACTAATAGCTCGTGCAATAGAAAGTTTAGGAATTTGAATATCTTCGGTTAATAAAAATTTTAGCAAAACGCCTTTTTTATTACCTCTATCAATTAAACTAATTTGGGTTACCTGCCCAATTTTATAACCGCTAATTAATAGTGGTGTGGCAGGTATTATATTATCTATTTTTTGGTAAACAGCATACAAAACATATTTATGCGAAAACAAATTAGAGCCTTTTAAAAAGTTTAAACCCCAAATAAACGCAGCAATAGCGCATATTACAACAATACCAATTTTTAATTCTTTAGACACTTTCACAAACTATTATTAGCTGTTAAAGATAATAGTTTTTTATTTGATAGCCAAAGTATTGTGTTTACACTAAATTGGCTTATAAAAAAATACCTCGAAATTTTTTCCGAGGTATTAAATAGTTAATTAAAATAAAATAATTAGTCTAATACTACAACTTCTTCTAACATTGAGTCGTAAAACTCATTAAAAGCGTCCATATATTCAGTTTCTGATTTATATTCTAAAAATGGTTTACCCGTTTTTTTAATAAATTTATCTAATTCAGGGCTTAAAGTTTCGCTTCCTTGAACAATTGCATCAGCATACTCGATGGCTTGCTTTTGCATGTTTAAGTGACTCGATTCTTCAATTATATGTTTTAATTCTTTTTTAGTAAAACCATCGTACGATAGTTTATCGATAAATTTTTTGTTTAAATTTTTCGGATATTCATCGTCGTATAAAGAAACCGCAACTTTTGCTTCAGCAAATAAAGGATCTTCGGCATAATATTTTTTAATATACATAGGTACAAGCGATGTAAACCAACCGTGGCAATGAATTACATCAGGCTGCCAACCTAATTTTTTAACGGTTTCAACTACACCACGGGCAAAAAACATACAACGCTCGTCGTTATCATCAAAATATTTACCACTGGTTTTATCAGTTAATGTAGCTTTTCGGCTAAAATATTCTTCATTGTCAATAAAATAAACTTGCATACGAGCACTTGGAATGCTGGCAACCTTAATAATTAAAGGATGGTCAACATCGTTAATAACTAAATTCATACCCGATAAACGAATTACTTCGTGAAGTTGGTGACGGCGCTCATTAATGGTTCCGTACTTTGGCATAAAGGTTCTAATTTCCTTTCCGCGTTCTTGAATTCCTTGTGGTAATCTTCTTGCAATTTTCCCGATGTAAGTTTCATCTAAATAAGGGGTAATGTCTTGCGAAACAAATAGAACTTTGGCTTTCTTCATACTAATCAACTCCTTTGTTTTAAGTTATAATACAAAAGTAATAAAAAAAAATGCATATATCAAAGTAAAATGTACTTTTACACGGCAAATAATTGAAAATAATTACAAAAATAGCCGAATTACAACTTTTTTTAACTGAAAAAAGATTACAAAACAAAAAAATTGGTTTTGTGCCAACTATGGGTGCTTTGCATTTAGGTCATATTTCACTTATATACGAAAGTAAAAAAACAACAGATTTAACAGTTTGCAGCATATTTGTTAATCCAACACAATTTAACGATAAAGTCGACTTGGAAAAGTATCCGCGTATGCCAAAAAAGGATGCTGAATTATTAGAAGCGGCTAATTGTGATTTTTTATTTTTACCTGATGTAAGCGAAATTTATCCTGAAAAGGATGTTAGAACATTTGATTTTGGGTATTTAGACTCTATTTTAGAAGCTGCTTTTAGATCGGGACATTACAATGGCGTGGCGCAAGTTGTAAGCCGTTTGTTTGATATTGTAAAGCCGGATGTTGCTTTTTTTGGCATAAAGGATTACCAGCAAATAATGGTAGTAAAAGCCTTAGTTAAACAATTAAAACTTCCTATTAAAATAGTTGCTATTCCTATTTTACGCGACAAGGATGGATTAGCAATGAGTTCGCGAAACTTGTTATTAAATGAAGAGGAAAGAAAAGCTGCGACATTATTATATAAATTACTTAAAAAAAGTAAATTATTAAAAAACGAGGGGAAATCTGTATCAGATATAAAATACTATGTTGCAAATCAACTATCTTTAAATTTAATTTATAAATTGGATTATTTTGCCATTTGTGATGCTGATACATTAAAGGAAGAATTTGAATTTGCAAAAGGTAGAACCTACGTAGCTTTAACAGCTTGTTTTGTTGGGAAGATTAGGTTGATTGATAATTTGATGCTTTAAATAATAGTAATTAGTTATTAATGAATAGTTGCGTCTTACTAACTAGTACCCATATTTTTCTTTCCACAAATTTTTTAAATAGTTGCGTTGCTCATTTTCCCTTGCATTATTTCCGGGTATATATAGTGTTGTATTTAAAATTTCTTCGGGTAAAAACTCTATGTCAATAAAGTTATTTGCAAAGCTATGGGCATATTTATAATCTTTACCGTAATCTAAATTCTTCATTAATTTGGTGGGTGCGTTTCGTAAATGTAATGGCACAGGTAAATCGCCGGTTTTTGTTACTACTTCAAATGCTTTATTAATTGCTTCGTAACTGGCATTGCTTTTTGCGCTGCATGCCAAATATGTTACACATTGGCTTAAAATAATACGGGCTTCAGGCATGCCAATTACATTTACCGCATTAAAACAATTGTTGGCAAGTAGTAAGGCGTTAGGATTTGCGTTTCCAATATCTTCGCTGGATAATATTAATAATCTTCGTGCAATAAATAAAGGATCTTCGCCACCCTTAAGCATTCGAGCCAAATAATAAACGGCTGCGTTGGGATCGCTACCACGTATTGATTTTATAAAAGCAGAAATTATATCGTAATGTTGTTCGCCACTTTTATCGTATAAGGCTAAATTTTGTTGAATAACGTTTAATACAATTTCATTGGTAATTGTTATTTCAGCTCCGCTTTGGCTGTTTATAGTAATTTCCAATGCATTTAATAATTTACGGGCATCGCCACCGCTCAGTCTAATTAGTGCTTCGTGCTCAATTAAATGTATTTTTTTTGTTTTTAAAAATTCATCAGTAGTAATAGCGTTGTTAAGTAGGGTAACTAATTCATCTTCTAGCAAGGCTTGTAAAACATACACCTGGCAACGTGAGAGTAGGGCAGGAATAACTTCAAACGATGGGTTTTCGGTGGTAGCACCAATTAATGTAATCACACCTTTTTCAACTGCTCCTAATAACGAATCTTGCTGTGATTTACTAAAACGGTGAATTTCATCAATAAATAAAATAGGTTTATTTTGGTTGAAAATATTGTTTTCACTCGCTTTTTCAATTATTTCTCTAACGTCTTTTACTCCGCTATTAATGGCGCTAAGCATAAAAAATGGACGTTTTAATTCACCCGAAATAATTAATGCCAATGATGTTTTACCTACGCCCGGCGGTCCCCATAAAATTAATGAGGGTAGTAAATTTTGTACAATGGCGCCTCTTAAAGCACTGTTAACGCCAATTATATGTTGCTGACCAATAAAGGTGTTTAAATTTTTTGGACGTAAACGTTCGGCTAACGGTTGCATTTTGTTATACTTATTTAACTATAAAGGTTTACATAAAATTTGTATTTTTGTAAAATAATATTTGTAAAAAAACATAAATGACTTTAAAAAAATCAATACTTTTCTCTTTAGTTATCGTTTGGGGAATTTTATTAATGAGTTTTGCCTTAGGGAAAGAAAAAGACCCTTTGCACAAACGTACTTTTAACTTAACTTTATTTGAAATTAAAGATGGACAAGCTGCCAAAAAAGGAGCAACCGATAAAATAGAATTTAAAGATGGAAAGCTATTTAGCGATTTTTTATATGATAAATTCCAATACAAGTGGATAAAATATCGAATAAATAAAGACAGTATTTATACTGATAGTACCGATACCGAAGTACGCTTATTGGAAGTTGAAGCAAGTGCTACTGATGATAAAAACCAAACTATTACTATTAATTTTAATACTGTAGAGTGGGATATGGAAGGTACTGTGAAAATTACTAAAAACGATAAACTTAAAAAACAATACGATATTATTGGGCGTGAAAAAGGTGGTAAACCTAAAAAAGAGAAGAAGAAAAAAGGGGATGCTGTAATTAAGGAGGGAGAAGAAGTTAAAAAGGATTAATCATCTAACTTATTTATAAATTTCCTTTTTAGCCGCTAATAATGTATTTTTTAATAAAGAAGCAATTGTCATAGGTCCAACACCACCCGGAACCGGAGTTATAAAACTACTTTTGGGAGCCACCTCTTCAAAGTTAACATCGCCCATTAGCTTGTAACCCGATTTTGTTTCAAGGTTTTCAACGCGGGTAGTTCCAACATCAATAATTACAACACCGTCTTTTACCATATCGGCTTTTAAAAATCCGGGAATTCCCAAAGCACAAATAATTATATCTGCTTTTTGAGTGTGCGATTTTAAATTTTCAGTTTTGCTGTGGCAAAGTGTTACAGTGCAATTGCCCAAGGCAGTATTTTTAGCCATTAAAATACTTAAGGGTGAGCCTACAATGTGGCTTCTGCCAATTACTACACAATTTTTACCACTGGTTTCAATTTTGTAACTTTCTAACAAACGTACAATACCAAAGGGCGTTGCGCTAACATAGCAAGGCAAATTTAAAACCATACGACCTACATTTAGAGGATGAAAACCATCCACATCTTTACTTGGTAAAATAGTTTCGATAATTTTATGTTCGTTAATGTGGCGGGGTAGGGGCAATTGAACAATAAAACCGTCTACATCAGGATTATTATTCAAATCAATTACGGTTTGTAGTAATTTTTCTTCAGTAACATAATCCGCATGGCGAATAAGTGTTGATTTAAAACCAACACGTTCGCAGGCTTTAATTTTATTAGCTACATATGATTCACTGCCTCCATCGTTACCAACCAACACCGCAGCTAAATGTGGTTGTTTTTTACCTGCCGAAATAAGTTCTTTTACTTCAACAGCAATCTCATCTTGTAATTGAAGCGATATTTTTTTTCCGTCTATTAGTTGCATGTATTGTTTTTTAACTCAAAGACATTAAGTTTTTGAGTTCACAAAGGAATTATTTTGAAGTTTTTATTTTGTGAACTCATTTTCTGTTTTAACTCTGTGTTTAATTTTTTTTGAGATTTTTACTTCCCTAACAAAATTAATGGGTTAACGCTTCGCCTTTGGCTAATTTTTTCACGTTTTCGTATAGTTTTTCGTCATCGCCTTCGGCAAAACCGGTATGGCTCCAAACAATGTTTCCTTTACCGTCAATTAAAAATGTTTGTGGCGGGTTATTTACGTTCATTACACGTTTAAAGTCAGAGTTTTCGTCTAAATAAATGTCATATATCCATCCTTTGGTTTTTACCATTGGCGCTACTTTAGCCGAGCTACGTGCATCGTCTATACTTATAGCTATTAATTTTACTCCTGTTTCTTTTACCCAATCAGGATAGTTTTCGTGAATGGCGTTTAACTCTGCAATGCAAGGCTTGCACCAAGTAGCCCAAAAGCTGATAATCATAGGCTTGCCATCGTTACTAAAGGTATTGCTATTTATTTTGCTACCGTCTAATTTTTTTAAAGTTGCTGTAGGTATTTTATCGCCATCTCCGCGAAAATTAGTGAACGCAAATAAACTAAAGGCAAGTAGGATTAATGCTATTTTTTTCATTTTTTTTGAGTTATTAGTTAATAAGATTAGTTAATGGTTGGTTACAAAATACAAGCCACAAAAATACAAAAATTAAAAATAAAAATGAATTTAACAGATTTTATATTTTTTTATTTTTCAATCTATTTAATTGAGCAGTAATATATTTAGAAGAAGGTAGTAAAGCTTGCTGAATGCCCTTAGCATATTGCATGCTTTGTTGTATTTCTATATTTTTTTGATTTATTATTTCGTTTTGGCTTGATAATAGCGTGTTTGTATTTTGCTTTTGTTTGTTACTTTTAAATAAAAAATACAAAATAAATAATATTAAACATCCAAAAATACCTAAGCTCCATATTATATAAGAGTTGTTTTTATTTTTTACAGCTTGGAGTTGATTATTAAGTTGAAGTTCGCTTAATTCTTTATCTTTTTTTTCGAGTGTATAATCACTTTCTTTTTGTAAAAGGTTTTCGTTAAATATTTTTTCGTTTATAGAGTCGGACAGATTTTTATACTTTACGCTATACTCAAAAGCTTTTTCGAATTTTTTTTCTTTTTTATAGATGTTTAAATACGCATAATACATATTTAAACGATTTGGTTCGTAAATAATATTATATAATTTAGATTCGATAGTTTTAATTATTTTTTTTGCTTGTGCCAATGAATCTACATTTACATAACATACCGCTAATATTGAGGCACTGTAAACATAATTATATTCGTCATTATCTATTATTGCTAATGATAAACCTTTTAAAGCATATTCTTTTGCTTTGATAAACTGATTTTTAGAAGTGTAATATTCCGCAAGATTAATATAGGATGTGGAGGCTTTATTTTCAAATGTTGACCCCTTAAATAAATCGATGCAAATTGTAAAATACTTTAAACAGGAATCATCGCTAAATTTATATCTATCTTTATTTTCTTTATAATAGTTGCCTAATGCTTGATATAATTGAATAATGTGAATACTGTCTTTTTGTAAAAGAAATATGTCTAAAGCTTCGTAAAAATAATTTACAGCCTTATATTGTTTCAATTGAAGGCATTTTATCCAACCTATATTGTATTTGCTATCCGCTATTATAGCTTTATTATTTATAGAATCGCCAATTCGTAATTCGATTAAATAATTGTTCATAGCATTTTTAAAATCATTTGAGTACCAATAAGCGTTTGCCAAAACTTCGTAAATATTTGCACATAAAGCAGCATTAGTAGCTCGTTTTGTTAATGGATAGGCTTTGTTAAAATAATACTTCGACGAATCTAAATTACTTTGCGAAAAATTAAAAATAATAGTTTTGTAGGTTTTTAAACTATCGTTAACTGTTTTATCGTACTTTAATTCGGAATATGCTTTTTTTAGTTTTGCTTCTATATCTTGGGCATTAAATAACTTAGGTGTAAAAACACAAAAAATTAGAATATATTTATAAAAAGATAAACGCAATTTATTTTGAACAACTAGTATTATATATTTTTTTAACCTCCGGGTTTTCCAAAACCTGAAAAGTCATAAAAGGTTCGCCAAATAATTTGCAGTACCTATCGGGGTTTTTATTTTTTGCAATTTCTAAAGCCCGGGCAAAAGTGCGGCTATAATATTTTTCCTGCACACGGCTGGCAGAAGAAATGTACATAAATACTAAACTTTCAGTTACATCGGGTTTGCTTAAATAGGGTTCAAGTATAGTGGAAGAATATTTATAATCTTTTGCCCTGCTAAAAACATACGATAGTTTTAATGCATTTTGCCAACTGGCATCTTTAATGTTATAAAACGATTTTATACGTTCAATACACGCATCAATTTGCGCATCGGCATTTTCGGCTGTATCTAAACTTTCCATAATTTTAAATTGCCACTCAATGTTTAAGCCGTTTACATAATTACTGTCTAATTTACCATACAAACCATCTATTGTTTGCTGCACTTGTGCTTGGTGTTCGGGGTTACCCGCATTACTATCTAATTTTAACTGGCAAAATACTTTGTTGTATTGCAATATAGGGTTTTGCGGGTCGAGTTTTAAAAGCCGAGTAAATGTTTCATCGTCGTCTTCATCAATAGTATTATTAACTTGGTATTTATAGTACACCATGTTGTTTAAATACGCGACATTGGCAGTACTTTCAGCTAATTTTAAACTGTCAAAAACACTTTCCGGATATTTATTTTCAGCCATTCTCTTGCCCATAAATTCCATTATTTTGAAAGCTTGATTTTGGTTATTAGCCTTTATGGCGCGTGCAAAACTAACAGTTGTAAATTTTTGTTCTTTAGGTCCTGTAACGTCGTAAGTTATATCCATAACTATTTGAGCAAAACGTTCTTTTGCTAAAATGGGCTCTAGCTCTTTTTGCAAATTATCGTCGCCATTAATTTTTGCAATTGCTTTGCGTTTACCTAAACTAACCAAACTGGCGTATTTACCATCTTCGTTTTCGAGCATAAATAGTCCCCAGCTATCCTTGGTTTCAATAGTAGGCCGAATTTTATTATTTTGAAAACTTTGTAAAACGTTAACCACACTTTCGGCACGTTTGCGTTGTAGTTTAGCGTTTGAAACCGAGTCGCCCTCAATACTTGCGTAAGCGTATATAAACAAACCGTCAATAATAAAATCGGGTTCGTTTAGGGCTTTAATAAAGGGTTGTATATCTTCTTGTTTAAATTCAGCCTTGTTTTTTTCGAACGGAATAGTAAAATTAATTATAGAACTTTCGTTTTTTGGTTCAAAAGGTGGTTTTAAGCCCGTGCTATTTTTAGCAGGAAGTATGCCAATTGGGGTTTTGCTATCTATTTTCCCATTTTCGTTATAGCCGCGGGTAATAGTTTTACATACCTTTTTATCTTGAACTACGATTAAATTTAATTCATAAGGCCCGGTAATTTTTTGGTTAAACTTCCCCATTTCTACCTCTATAGCTTTAATTTTTTTACGTTTTTTAGCATCAACTTTTTTATCTTTTAAAAATAAATTACTTTTAAAAAATTTATCGCGGTAAATAACTTTGCCCATTACGCCTTTGTTGTATAAATTATTATCAACAATATTGTAATCGGCAGGTACATATTGGATGCGTTGCACAACATCTACAGCCAAACCATCGGTAGATTTTTTTAATATACGGCGTAACTCCCTAGAGTTAGAATATCTTAATAATATTTTGTTACCATCAACATACAACCCTTTTTGTAGCACATCGTAATTGCGCCATCTTTCACAGGTTTTACATTTACGTGCATCGGGTCCTTTTAAACTTTTAGATTTTGTATTAAAAGGTATATCCAGTTGTTTTTTATAGATAACGCCTCCGTTTAAAATATCGTAACCACCAAATACCGCACTAACGTATACTTTTTTTCCAGCGTCGTCTACACTACATGATATGCCAACTAAAGTAAATTTAGGATTGATAACAATGGGTAAATTTTTAGGATTTGTTTCCCAACGGTTATATATTGTTTTGGCTACTTCGTCGGTTTTATAATTTTCGCGTCCTTTGCTAATTGGGGCTTTCATTGTAATTTCTTCGCCACGTTTAGTAGCACCCGCTTTTTTTAAATGTTTTAAAGTTTGTTTAGGTTCAATTTTATCTTTTCCTGCACTTGCCATTTTATCGCTACTTAAATCGCCCGAAAACTGAAGCATATCGCTCATTTCCAAAGTATCGAGTCCTTTGCTAATTCTAAAGCGGTTTAATTCTTTTAAAATAATACGAGGTAATTCTTCTAACTTAAAATTTTCGTCACTAATTGTTTTTTTATTTTTTTTTTGAGAAAATAAATTAGTGCAAACAAGTAGTAAAATAAACGGAAACAGGAGCCTCTTCATATATTAAAAATTTAAAAATGTAAAATATGAAAAAAATAGAAGTCTATTATAATTTTATTATAAAAGGTTTTTAACAAATCTTAGGAACATATAAATTATTGTACAACTGAAAATATACTCTAAAATGCCCCACCATAAGCACTTTAAACCTTTAATAATAAATTAACCTTGCGACCTAATGTTTGTATTACTTTTGTAATGTTATATTTTTAAAATGAAGTCACTTATTTTTATTTTTTTGCTTAGCTTTTCGTTATCATTTTATGCACAATACCCTGGTGGCGGAGGAGGTGGAGGAAATAAAGACATGATGAAAATAATGAAAGATGTAAAAGGGCGTGTTTATGGCAAATTAATAGATGCAAAAACTAAACAACCGGTTGAATTTGCTTCGGTTGTGGTGCTTTGGTATAATAACGATAGTGTAATTGGTGGTGTTTTAACACAAGAAAACGGTGACTTTAGTATTGAAAACTTGCCTGCTATGGGTGGTTTTAGATTTAAAGCCACCCAAATTGGTTATAAAACATTTGAACAAAAAATATATATACAAGCTCCAAGTAAACTAGAGCAAGATTTGGGAAATATAAAATTAGAAGTAGATGAAAAACTATTAAACGAAGTTGAAGTTACCACTCAAAAAAGCACTTTTCAAATGGGTGTAGATAGAAAAATTTATTATGTAGATAAAGATTTATCGGTAAAAGGTGGAACAGGAATAGATGTTTTAAAAAATATTCCAACAATTACAGTTGATGCTGATGGAAACGCTACACTGCGAGAAAAAAATGTACAATTATATATTGATGGACGCCCCACAACACTTACTATGGCACAAATTCCTGCCGATCAAATTGAGCGAGTAGAAGTAATTAGTAACCCATCTGTAAAGTTTGAGGCCGCTGCCAGTGGCGGTATTATTAATGTTGTGTTAAAAAAGAATTTAAAACCCGGTTACAACGGAATGATAATGGGTAACATTGGCACCGGTGATAGATATGGCGTAACAGCAAATATTAATATTAGAGAAAATCCTTGGGCATTTTCGTTAATGTATTCGTTAAACATTACCAATACAAATAAAGTATTAGGTAGAACTGAACGCACAGATTTTTTTGGAAATAATATAGAATCTTATTCAAAACAAAACAGTTCAACCATTAATAAAAACGCATTTAATTTTGCCAGAGCGTCAGTTGATTATAATATTAATAACCGCAACATGATTACTTTTGCAGGCAATTTTGTAATGGGCGCTATGGGGGGTGTTGATACTCAAAGTTTAACCCAATCAAGTAATGCTGCTTCTGATATGATTACAGGAGATAGATTAAACCAACAAGGTTCGCAATTTAATAATTACACGGCTCAAATTTTATACAAAAAAACGTTTCCTAAAGCAGGGCAGGAGTTAACTATTGATGGCAATTACAATTTAAGCGTGGCAACAAATAGTTATAATTTTAATGCTAATAATTATTTAAATAATAACATAATTCCTTTTAATCCCATAATTACTAAAAATAAAGGTGGTACCAATAGTAAGCAATATGTTTTGCAAATGGATTATGTAAACCCCATTACAGAAACAAAAAAAATAGAATTCGGTATGCGCTCGTATTATAAACAATCAGATTTTACAAATAATGCTGATTCGTTTAGTTATGTAACCAACGATTTTAAAATAGATACCACACAAAGTAATAATTATTTAATTGATGATGTAATTAATGCGGCTTACATTAATTATAGTGCCAAAACTATTTGGAATATAGGTTTTATGACCGGCTTGCGTTTTGAACATACATACTATGCAGGTACATTAAAAGATAAAAATTTAAACTTCTCGTATCAATATCCTGTAGATGGAAATACACTTATTAATTCCTTATTTCCGGGCTTATATTTAAGTAAAAAAATAAATGCAAAAAATGAGTTTCAGCTAAATGTATCGCGTAAAATTGAACGACCTAACTTTTTTCAAGCAATGCCCTTTATAATGTTTAGCGATAAATTTAATTATAGAATTGGTAATATAGAATTACGTCCTGAATTTGTAAACATTGCTGAGTTAAATTATAATTTAGTATTTGGCAAAGGCAATTGGCTTACATCGGGCTACACCCGTTACGAGCAACAACCAATTACTAATGTCGCGTATCCTTCGGCTTCAAACCCAAGTGTTACGGTTAATACATTTGTAAACGGTAAAGACAGTTGGCGATATGGTTTTGAAAATACTTTGAAATTAAATATTACTAAAAATTTTAATACCACTTTTAATGCAGATGTATTTTATGTTTTACTAAATAGTGGACAAATTGGTAACTTACCTGTTACTATTACACAAGGCTGGAGTTACAAAGGTAAAATTGCTTTAAATTACACTCTGCCTTGGAATGTACAATTACAAGTAAATGGCAATTACCAGGCCGAAAAGATTATAATTAATGGCAGAACTGTACCGAATTATTTTATGGATGTTAGCTTAAACAAAATGCTAAAAGCCAAATGGATTTTTAATTTAGCTTTAAGCGATGCCTTTAATACCAAAATATATGGATCTCATACAACCAATACTTATTTCGACCAAACAATCTATCGCAGAAGAGAATCGCGTTTTTTGCGATTTAGTGTAACCTATTTATTTGGCAAATTTGATACCAGTATTTTAAAACGCTTTGGTGGTAAAAATAAAAATAGTACTCAGCAAAACGGGCAAGATGGAGGCGATTTTTAATAATGATGTGATTTAATTTACCCTTTTAACTTTTTTCATACTAAATAAAAAATAAGAAGAGGATACAAAAAGTAGAATTATGAATAAGATCTATTATTAAAAATAAGATTTATCTAATTTTCCGCCGTGTGTAAACAAACAAAAAAAGCTACCTACTGGTAGCTTTTTTTTAAATGTAATATTTGTTTTCTTATTTTTTTAATGAAATTGGATAAGAAATACCTTTAACAGTAACATTTGCGTTGTTATCACAACCGATTGTAGTAGCCGAACCATATTCGATAACCCTAGCGTCTGTAGCCCCTGCGATGGTAAAATTTGATACTCCTATAATTATTGGATGCCACTCAGAAGTTAAAACTGAATATGTTGGTGTAATAATTTTTTTATCAGGAGAACAAGAAAAGTCTCTAACTAATAAATTATCATCTCCTTCTTTTACTTCTAAAGTATACGCTTTGGTTTTAGAAACAACACCCATAATTGTACCTTTGTAAGTACATTTTGCCCCCGGTGATGCAGTAGATGTGCTTACAGTCCACTTAATTGGTAAAAGTTTACTTGTAGCTAAAACTAACGAGTTAGTTGAATTAGTTAAGGTTTTTGCTAAGCTACCTTTCCATGTTATTGAATCGGCTGCCGTTACAGTGCCTGATGCGTAAGTTAAATAAATATTCCCAGCTAATTTCCAAGTTAGTGGAGTTGAAGCAGGTGGATATCCGCTAGCTGTAGTATTTGTAATTGTAAAAGTACTACTGTTATTAACAGCCCAACCATCTACAACATAATTGCTTAATAATACTTTACCAACAAAACCGGCATCTCTGTAATATTTGGCGGCAGTTGAAGCACTTGATGCTGAATAATCTAAAGTAACTGTTCCACTGCGTTTTTTACCATCCATACACGTTACGGTTCCAATATACGAAATAGCAACAACTGATGCTGAAGGTTGAGAGTATACAACACTTCCTGAAGACCCTGCATTTGAAAAATAAGAAGCATTTGCAGTAGTGTATCCTTCTCCTAAATATCCACAAATGTCATCAATTTCAGTTACCACAGCCGTAGCATAAGACGCATCAATCGAACTTTGAAATTCTGTGTCGGCTTCAGGTGCCACATTTGCTTTTTTGTTACAACCTACAACTAACAAACCAGCTGTAGCTAAAATAGAAAAACCTAATGTAATTTTTGTCATTTTCATAAATTTTGAAATATTTTGTTGCAATTTAGCACTTTTTTCTCAAATACACAAAAAATCATAAAAAATGGTCGTTTTTCCGAATAGTAAAATTAACCTTGGCTTAAATGTAATTCATAAACGAATAGACGGTTTTCATAACATTGAGACAGTATTTTACCCTGTTTTATGGCATGATGCTTTAGAAATTATAGAAACCAACAACGGCAAACCTTTTGAACTCTCGCAAAGTGGAATTAATATTGATATAAAGCAAGAAGATAATTTAATTTACAAAACTTGGGTTAGTATTAAAAACACAAAAAAAATTCCAAATTTGCAAGTGCATTTGCATAAAAATGTACCAATAGGCGCGGGTTTGGGTGGTGGAAGTGCCGATGCAGCTTTTTTTATAAATACGGTAAATATTAAGTTTAATTTAAATTTTTCAGAAGATGAAAAACTGATAATTGCAAGTAAAATTGGTAGCGACTGCGCTTTTTTTATAAAAAATAAACCCGTTTTTGCTCAAGGAAAAGGCAATGAATTTGAAGATATAAATTTGGATTTAAGCATGTATTATATTTTAATTATTTATCCAAATATACATAGTAATACAAAAGAAGCCTATCAAGGACTAAACCCAAAAACAGCAAATTATAATTTAAAATCGGTAATAGAAACAAAACCAATTGAAGTGTGGAAACATTTTGTAACTAACGATTTTGAAGAGACCATCTTTAAAAAATATCCTGCCATAAAACAAGTAAAGGATTTATTGTATCATAATAAAGCGTTATATGCCAGCATGAGCGGAAGTGGTAGCGCTGTATTTGGGATTTTTAAAGACGAACCAATTATTAAACTGGCTAAAGATTATAAAAGTTTTTTACAGAAACCAACAAAAGTAAATTAGCCACAGATTTTACCAATTTGAATAATTTTTTAGTCCAACCACCTTATACCTCTCATTGAGAGGGCGCAGGGAGAGGTAATAAAAAAAGGACAAAAAATTATTCAAATTGATATTACTCAGATTTTTTTGGTAATACATACTTCAATCTGTTAATTCGTGGCAATTTTAAGGAATTACAAAATTTATTTGCGTATTTGTACTTGCTGTTCCTACAGCAGATAAACTAAAAGTTGTATTTGTGGTACTTATCCAATCGCCACTATTAATAGTAGTATTTCCATCGTTATCATAAAATGCATAATAATAGTAGGTGCCAGGGTGCATATAATTAAAGGTAAAATTTAAATCGTTAGCAGTTAAAATTACATACCGACTTCTAAATTTTAGATTAGCTGTAATAAACGTAAAGCCACTAAACAAAGGCTGTGTAGTAATAACTAAAAATACTTTTTTAGTAGATGTTGGTACAAAACCACTTGCATAACTATAATTAGCAATGGTTTGTCCTAAATATGGCTGTGCAGTTTCCGGGTAAGGATCGCCAGTAGGAGGGCCACTTGTAGCATAATAAATGGCTTCTAACTGACCCGTAAACGTAGATGAAAAATCTTTTGTTTGCGTTTTTTTAGGAAAATTAAAAGTTGTTAGTGCAGGTTGTGTTGATGTAGTATCTTGCAATTTAGCACTCCAACTCATGTGCGCGGTGGCATTTGTTTGCGTATTTTTTTTGTTGGTGTACGATTTAATATATAAACTATCTGCTTTAAAAATAACTTCGGTGTAGGCTCTGCTTTTGCCTTTTAAAATTTCGCTAAAACGGTAAAAATATTTTGTAGAAGTTTCGGAAACGCTATCTGCTAAAAAATAAGATACACGTTTTGCACCGCCAAAACTACCGCCGTTTCTAAATGCTACTTTATATTGGTTATTATATTTTGCAATAAAAAACGACATAAAAATATCGTTCAAGGTATCTAACTCATTTTTTGCAGAGATTTGATTTTCAGAATTTGGTCTAAAATCTACAATCCATTCAGGGTAACCACCAAGCGGAGTAGTGGATGTTACTGGTCCATTCCAAATACCTTTTAATTTTTTTAAAACGTTAAAACCATAGGTGTTATTAATATCCGGAGTTACAGGGTTGGCGGGAGTTATAGGCGTTTCCTCTTCCTTTGTTTTTTTATCTTTACAATTACTTAATATTAAAATTATTAAAAAACTAAGTATGGCTATGAGTTTTAGTTTGGTGTTCATGTTTTTTATTTTTTTAGTTTTTTTTACAAAAAACCTTTAAGGTTTGATCATTATGAGAAAATTTACACCAACTTCTATTTTAATTTACTTCGAATTCAAGGTAATTAAAATCCAGAGTGTTTATTGATTTCTAATAAAATATTTCAATCTAACAATAGGAAATAGAGTAGAAAAATACTATATTTTTCATTTGCAAGTTCCTATTGTGTATTCAGTTATTCCTTTACATTCCGCTTCGCAATAATTTCCATACGTTATATTGTTGCATCCACAAACAGGATCATATTGTTTAGTGCAATTACAATTATTTTTATTGTTCTCTTTGCATTTATCTTTTTTGCATTGTGATAATGTCAATGTTAAACTAATCACTGCTAATAAAGTTAAAATTATTTTTTTCAAAGTCATTTAATTAATATATAATTATAGTGGTCTGTTTGATAATCATTAGTCACGATGAAATCTATCAAAAAATTCCCAATTACTCCTTAACCAACTTATAATTCTTAATCCCCAATTTATCTTTTATACACACAACATAAATCCCTTTTTGTAAAGCCGATACATCAATACTTTCAATATGTTTGGCTTGTTTATTCAATACTAATTTCCCTTCTAAATTATAAATACAAACCTCATTAACTGTAAATTCATTTTTAATTTTTAGTTCGTTTTGAGTAGGGTTAGGGTAGATGACGATTGACGAATTACGAATTACGAGTTGCGATGAAATGCTTGTTGGTGTGTAATAACTGCACACACAATCTGCCCAATGGTTTTGCATGGCTCTATCTTTTGCCGCATTACTATTGCTGTTGTATGGGTTTGGTATTCCTAAAATACCCCAGTTATGTACACTTGCATTAAAACATTGCGGACGTTGCGCTCCACTGTAATACAAACTTTTTTCGGTTAAACTATTTGTGCCTGCCGGTGTTAGCACACCTTTAATCATATTGCCATATTCTAAATTTCCATTGCCAACAATGGTGTATAGGCCTAATCCGCTTCCGGTATTAGTTACTTCTAATCCTAAAAACTGAGTGGTATCTGTTGCTGGACCAGTGTTCATAAACACGCCGTATAATTCCGATCGGTTTCTAAACAAAGTATTATACGGTCCGTTTTTTGCATGCGAATTATCAATTACAGTGTTTTGATTAATGTTGCCTTCGCACAAATTTGCAAAAGGATAGTTGCCGTGTAATACAATATCACCCGCGCTATTATTAGGAAAAGGAAATTGCGACCAGTTAGGGTTAAACGAATAATTATAACCACACACATTGCCATTGGCCCCTGCCTGAAACATTATGCTGTGGCGCAAGTTATTAAAAACGTTATTTTCAATTTTACACTCGTTACTACTATATTGTAAAGCTATACCGTAGCCCTGCCCACTTCCACCATACGCAAATGCGTGATGAAAATACGAATTTATAATATCAATGTTTGAACTGCGGTTTAATTCCACATGCGCATAATTGGTGCTATCGCCCTCAACGCCACTAATCCAACATTGTACCGCTTTATCAAAACTAAACAACGATGTTTGATTTGTTGTTGCATCTAATCGTTGCACTTTCATACACTCAAAACCAATGGCTTTGCGAGGAAGTATTTTTTTAATTTTTGGCTGAAGCGATAATTTATAATAAAAGCGAAAAGGCGAATGAAAAGTAATTTTATTACCCACAATAGTTTTTATTTGTAGTATTTGCCCAAGGCTACCATAGGCCCAAGTATCGTTAAAATAAGCATTACTACCTGTGCCACATTGCATATATACCCATTGCCCCAAACTAAATGCACTTGCATTTAAAACGTTAACCCAATTGCTATCGCGTACACCTGCGCTTGCAAAGCTTGTAGTATCTGTATTTACCTGGCTTCCTGTAATATTAATACAATTGTTTAAAACGCCACTTAAATTAAAACGTAGATGTGTACTGTCGTAGCCAGCACCTTTAAAAGTAATGCTATCGCGATTTACGCTTACTTGCCCCGTAAAACTATACACGCCTTTTGGGAAATAAACAACTCCACCAGTAGTGCCCAAAGCCGCAATAGCATTGTTTAATGCAGTATTATTACTTGAAGAATTGGTATTGTTACCCCCAAAATTCATAATACTAACGCTTTGCGAGTAGGTGGGCTTAATACCTTTAAAACCGGCATCGTTCCAATTAAAGGTTTTAATGGTGTAGGTTTGTGAGAAGAAATTGAATTTAAAAACTAATACAAAAGATAAAAAAAATATTTTTTTCATTTTTTATTTTTTAAAGTGAATATGGATTAATAACTTTTAATTTATTTATTTTTTCAAAATCTTTTGCGTTACGTGTAATTAAAGTTAATTTATTGGCAACAGCAGTAGCAGAAATAATAGCGTCGGGTAATTTTATTTTTTGGGTTTTACGAATAGCGATTGTTCGGCTTACAATTGCCTCATCTAAATAATAAACAAAGGCAACATCAACAAAATTATTTAGTAAAATAAGTGCCTCAGTTTGTTTTATATTAAAACCAAGTACTTCAATTTTTGATATAACAGAAAAACGTAATTCATTACTATCAACAATTTTATTTATAAATAACATTCCTTGCTTATCAAGTTTGTTATCTAAATAATCAATTGTTGTATTTGAATCTAATAAATAGGCTACCTGTCCCATTCGTTTCCACTATTTGTAATATACTCTTGAAAAGAATCATACTCTTTTTTACTTAAGTTTAGTTTTCCAGCAAATTTTTCAGATAATTTTTGTTTAGGAGTAATACTTTTTTTAATCATTTTAATTAATTTCAGAGATTCTAAATCTTGTAACAATTTATAAGCCTTAGGATTATTTATTTGCACTAAAATAGTTTCCATAAAATTTATTTTATAAACAAATATATAAAAAATTTCTCAAACTTTTTTGTCCTTATTTATCATCTCATATAAAAATCTATCTAATAATGTTTTAAACAGCATTAATGCGTGTAGTCAACCACCGCTATAAAAACGAATAACTCGAACCCAATTGTAATCCTCCTTTGCAATAGGTATATCATTATTAATAAAATTATTAAATAAATTCATAAATTTTTTTATCTCAATTTTTTTTCCTTATCGCAACCAAACTCATATCCTAATATAAAACTTGCTAATTCTTCAATACTTTTATACCTCATACATTGCAGGTCTCTCAATAATTCGATTAAGTAATTCAATAAATTCTTCTTGGTGCTTTATTTTTTATTTTTGATTATCGCGTCTAATTAAATTTCTCAAAATTTTCTGTAACTAACATTTTAAAAAAGTTACAGCTTGGTGAAAAAAATAAAGTATGTAACTTTTTTTAACGTAACCATTATTCTCTCATAAACCCTAAATAAATAAAATATGAGTAGCGCAAAAGAAACCCCTCGCCAAAAAATGATTGGTATGATGTACCTTGTTCTCACTTGCTTGTTAGCCCTAAATGTTAGTCGCAAAGTGTTGCAAGGTTTTGTAACCATTAACGATAGTATTGAAACTACCAATAGTAATTTTACAGCCAACACCAAATTAATGATGGAAGCCTTTGACGAAGCTATTAAACAAGGGCATAACGATGCTAAACCTTATTACCAAAAAGCAAAAGATGTTACACAGCTTACACAAAAAACCTACGATTACATTGATATTTTAAAACAACAGGTAAAACAATATACCGAAGATGTAAAAGGTGCCGATACTATGAAATTATCACAAATAGAGCGATTAGATGATTATGATAAACCCACATTTTTTTTAATAGGTAGCGACGAAACTAAACCCAAAGCAGGACAATATTCTGCTA
The DNA here is from genome assembly GCA_043772435.1 of Bacteroidota bacterium. Classification (GTDB taxonomy): domain Bacteria; phylum Bacteroidota; class Bacteroidia; order B-17B0; family Aurantibacillaceae; genus Aurantibacillus. The sequence continues at coordinate 6,279 of JAYVGH010000045.1, read as the reverse complement.
AAGAACTACGCGGAACTATTGAAACCTTAACAGTAAAATTAAATAAATTAATTGACGAAATGAAAGATAAAGACGGACTTAAACTGCCCGAAAAAGATTATTTAATTTTAAAAGATAAATTAAAATTATTTACGCCACACGATAATTTTAAAGATAAAGAAGGCAAACCACAAACATGGGAATTAAAAAATTTTTACAATATGCCATTAGCTGCCGTGGTAACAAACCTATCTAAAATACAAAGTGATATAAGAAATATTGAAGCAGAAATGGTAACTACCTTTGCATCTGCATCGGGTAAATTGGCAATAAAATTTAATAAGATGCAAGCCCGTATTGTGCCGGTTAGTCAATACGTGCAAGCGGGTACGCCTTTTACCGCCGATGTTTTTTTATCGGCAAGTAGTAGCGAATTTAATGAAGACAACTTACAGTTTATTTTAGGTGATGTAGATACATCTACCGGCAAATTGTCGGAAGGTGCCACAATATTGCCTATTGACAATGGCACGGGTAAAATTATTATGCCAACAAGTGGTTCTGGTCATAAAGAAATAAACGGTTGGATAAAAATTAGAAACGGAAATGGCAAATATGAATATTATAAATACCAAAACGAATACATTGTGGCTACATCAGCCGTTGCAGTTAGTGCCGAAAAAATGAATGTTTTTTACATTGGGGTAGATAACCCTGTAAACGTTTCTGCTGCAGGCGTTGCGCCTACCGATTTGGTAACCGTTATAAGCGGTTGCGGAGTTACACTTAGTAACAGTGGTAACGGCAAATACATTGCAAAAGCTACTAGTGTAGGCACTTGCGTTGTTACGGTAATGCAAAAAACACCTACGGGAATGAAACAACAAGGTGCACCAATGGTATTTAGGGTTAAGAAGTTTCCGAACCCGCCATTGCGTGTAGGTGGAAAAACTTCAAATGGCAATTTAGAAATGCCATTGAGCGATGTGAAAAATATGAGCACTTTAGGCACTGATAATGCCGGCTTTGATTTTAACGCAAATTTTAAAGTAACTAAATTTAAATTAGCAATTTATGGTGGTGGTAAGACAGAAGAGTATAATTGCAGTGGAAATGCATTAAGTACAGACGCGAAACAAGCATTAACCCGAGTTAAAAAAGGTTACAAAATTTATATTGAAGATATTAAAGTACAAGCACCCGATGGAGAAAGAGATTTACCAAACACAAAAATTTTAGTTAAATAGCTATTGTTTTTGTGAGTTTAAGGCATTTTTTTAACCATTTGTAAGCTTATTTTTCTCTCTTGTAAATTTTAATTTAATTTTTTTTGTTTATTTACTTTAAAATGTATTTGCACAAACAGCTTAATACCAAAATTTTTGTTTACTACTGCAATTTTGAATGATGATAGGAATAGTTAGCATCATTCAAAAGTTCTAAAGCTTTACGTGAAGTAATAAAATCACCTTCAATTACAACTAGTAAAAATATTTTTTTATAGGAAGTAAAGGTGTCACAAAATTTTTAGCCTCCAACATTTTTTTTGCATCAAAAGTAACATTGTTCTTTACAGTACGGTTCACTAACCCATTTTTATGAACAGTTTCTACAAAAGAGTCTGTTTCTAAAGTTTCCATTATATTTGAAGGGAGATTATGGACATTTTAAAACAATATTTTAAAGATAATATTAATAATTTAATTCGTAAACGTCAAAATGAAATTAAAATTGGCGAAACAATTAATTTTTGCTCTACTAATTTTTTTAATGACTTAAAAACCGACGATGTTAAATTTGTAATAATTGGTATTCCGGAAGACATAGGTGTAAGAGCAAATTATGGCAGAGGTGGCGCAGATACTGCTTTTAAACCGGCTATAGAAAGTTTTTTAAATCTTCAAGAAAATGATTTTTTAAAAGGCAGTTCTTTATTTTTAGCAGGGGAAGTATTTGTTGACGACTTAACAAAAAAATCACTAAATCTTAATACTAAAAATAAGGAAGATGTATTGGAGTTGCGAAAGTTAGTTTCGGAAATTGACACCAGAGTTAGTAAAATTATTAAGCAAATTGTTGAGGCAAATAAAATTCCAATAATTATTGGAGGCGGACATAATAATGCTTACGGAAATATAAAGGGAGCATCGTTAGCATTAAATAAAAAAATAAATGTAATAAATTGTGACCCACATTTAGATTTTCGCCCTATTGAAGGCAGGCATAGTGGTAATGGGTTTAGTTATGCTTTTTCGGAAAATTATTTAGAAAATTATTCTGTTTTTGCTATGCATGAGCAATATAATAATCAAGCTTCTATTCAGCAATTTAAAGATAATGCTAATCACTTATTTTATAATACTTACGAAACTATTTTTGTGCGTGAAGAAATTGATTTTAAAACTGCACTTAACCAAAGTATTGGTTTTGTGAAAAATAATAATTGTGGTATTGAATTAGATTTAGATGCCATAACGAACGTACCTAGTAGTGCAAAAACAAGTAGTGGCATCTCACCATTACAAGCCAGGCAGTATGTTCATCAATGCGCCTCGCAATTAAATTGCGCTTATTTTCATATTGCCGAAGGAGCGCCAATTTTATCACACATTAAAGCAGATAATAAAACAGGTAAATTAATTGCCTATTTAATAAGCGATTTTATAAAAGCAATCAACATTAAAAATTTGTAATTTATCCCGGATTCAAAGATTTTATTTTTAATTAAAAGTTTATATTTGAGGACTTTGTTACACACTAAAATAAAATATAATTTAATTTGTAGTATTTTTTTTCTGCTTTTTTCCTGCAAAAACAAGTCGTCTAGCATAGAAGACACCTCTAAACTTGTTGCAAAAGCCGGTAACGAAGAATTAAGATTTACTGAATTTTCTGAAAATTTTATTTACAATGGCAATGTAAAAGACAGCAATTATGTTTCAAAAAAATTAATTGAAGAGTGGGGGACAGAATCCTTATTTTATCAAGAAGCTATGTCGAAATTAACCAAAGAAGAAATAGACATTGAGCGCCAAGTACAAGCCTACAGAAAGCAATTAGTTAATTATATTTATCAAACAAAATTAGTAGAGGCTAATTTAGATACGAATGTTGCCAAACAAGAGATAGAGGAATATTACGCTAATAACCGCGATAATTTTATTTTAAAAGACAACATTGTTAAAGTAAATTATATAAAAATACCTGTTAAATCAACTGTTATAAATAAAATAAAAGGGTTACTATACGCCACAACACCTAAGGATAAAGAAACTTTAAAAAATTTATGCATACAAAATGCCGAGAATTTTTTTATAAACGATAGCACTTGGCTATATTTAGAGGACATTAAAAAAGAAATTCCCAAACTTAACGACCAACCCGATTTTAATTTGGTAAAGGGCCGAGTAGTTGAATTTACTGATGAGTTTTATTATTACTATTTAAAAATAACTGACGAAAAAATTAAAAACGGACTATCGCCCATAAATTTTGAAAGACAAAACATTAAAAATTTTATAATTAATAATCGTAAAACACTTTTAATAAAACAATACAAAAAACAATTGTTTGATAAAGCAGTGACCGATAAAAAGTTTGTAAGAAATTAACTGTTGCCTTTTTGTTGGATTAAAAAACACCTTAAACAATATGGTTCTTAATTAATTTGCATTCAACAAATCAGTAACAAGCGGGTCTGTCCTGTTTTTTCGGTTGGAGCACGGTGAATACAAGGTAAGACTTTACTTTCAGGATGATCAACTGCTAATCGCCATAAGTTACCAAGGTCTAAGCTTATAGGGCTTGCATTTGGTTTTGCCCTATAGTGCAAATCAAAGAAATGTTCAGTTAAAAATGATTCAAAATCTTCATCTGCACCACAGTATAGTTTTTTGAGTTCATCGCGTATTTCGGGAACAAGCACTTTTTGTTCGGCTTGTAAGTTTGGCAAAAGTTCACTTGGCTCGCCGTAGTAAGTGCATAAAAAGGTATCGGTTGGTACAGGAGAGCGATCTACGTGAAAAGAATAAACATCGGTTGAAAAAAACGGGTAAGTAACATCTCTCTCATAACACTTAATCAGATTAAGTATTGGAGATGCGCCATGAGCTTTCAATACTTTCAGGTCATTTAAAAGAATGTCGCGGGCAAGCTGTCCCTGTTCACTCAACTGCAATTCAAGAAGTTCGTCTTGTTCAATTACCGCTATATTTTCGTTTTGCTCTATTTTTTCAACAATCTCAAAAAAATTACCCTCTAGTTTACGAGTCCAACACAACGCATTCATTTTATCATGAAAAGGTGTAGAAATAAGTTCTTGAAAATTCGTGACTTTGTGAATTTGATTCTCAACAAGAGATAAATGGTTCATAATGGGACAATGTTAAGTATAACGTTTTCGGGCTTTGCGAAGGTGGCGATTTTTTACCACAAATATTGATGCGGAGAACCAATGTTTGATTAACCACAAATTTGTTTGAGGATTACTTAACCGCTACTTTTGCCTAACCCGTGTTACCAGCTGGCGTTTTGTATGTCGCCTGGTTTTATACCTAAGTTACATTTTATTCTGTCATAAAGAACAGGTTGTTTTATATGCCATTTTAAGCTTTATTAGAAATGTTGCACTATTAAAAAATACAAAGGCATACCAACTGTAATATTTATAGGAAAAGTTACCGCAAGAGCCATCGGAAGATATAGTCCAGGATCCGCTTTAGGAACAGATATCTTCATTGCGGCTGGCACTGCTATATAAGATGCACTTGCGGCTAGCACAGCAAATATAAATCTGTTGGTTATATCTGTTGTTACAAATCCGCTTATTAAGGCAAAGAGACATCCATTTACTAAAGGAATAATGATGGCAAAAGCCAACGGAAATATTCCAAAAGAAAAGAATGATTTTAACTTTCTGCCACTTGTGATTCCCATATCTAAAAGGAAAATAGCAAGAAACCCTTTGAATAAATCGTTAGTAAATGGTTTAATTCCTTCTGCTTGTTTTGCATTGGTCATAAATCCTATAACTAAACTTCCCAGAATTAATAAAACACTTCCATTTGTTAAAGAATGTTTTATTACAGATGGTATTTTAATTTTGGTTGAAGTTTCGTCTTTATTGAACAAGGAAATTAAAATCAATCCTACAATAATTGCAGGAGATTCCATCAGTGCCATTATGGCTACCATATGCCCATGAAGCTTCAACTGTTGGCTTTCTAAATAAGAAACGGCTGTAACAAACGTAACTGCACTTACAGAGCCATAAGCTGCTGCAATAGCTCCTGCATCAAATACATTTAGTTTTCTTTTGAGTATAAAAAAAGTATATATCGGTATGAGTGCTGAAATACAAATTCCAAATAACATAGAAAATCCGATTTCACTTGTAAATGTTTCGTGAGACAGCTCTTGTCCGCCTTTAAACCCGATGGAGAATAATAAATAAAGAGAAATAAATTTTGAAGAGTTAGGTGGTATCTCCAAATCGCTTTTTAAATAAACTGCGATAACGCCAAGCACAAAAAACAATAGTGCCGGATTGGTTAGATTTTCTATGAGTAAATTGAAATTCATTTTGTGGGATTATTTAATTAGTGATAAGATGTTAGTCAACGAACTCTAATTTACCAGTTCGCAAAGTATAGAATGCTCCAACTATTTTTATTTCACCTTTAGCTTCCATTTCTTTTAAAATTTCGCTTTTAGCTCTAATTTGAGCTATCGTATTTTTGATATTATTTTGAGCCACTAACTTTACAAAAGCTTCATTTTTAGAGGATTTTTCACCTTCAAAGTTTTTACTCATTTCTACTGCAGGCTTTATGTTAGCAAGCATTGATGTTATATTTCCTAAATGCACATCATCAATTGCTCCTTTAACTGCACCACAATGTTGATGCCCCATGACTAGAATTAGTTTTGCTCCTGCCACCTTACATGCAAATTCCATACTTCCCAATAAGTCGGTATTAACAAAATTGCCTGCAACCCTGCCTACAAAAACATCTCCAATACCTTGGTCAAAAACGTCTTCAACTGGCACTCTACTATCCAAACAACTTAAAACCATTGCTTTCGGAAATTGACCACCAGTTGCAGCTTTTCTAATTTCCTCCGAATGCTCTCTTTGGGTAACATTGCCAGAATTAAATCGTTCATTACCATCTTTGAATTCTTGCAAAACTTGGTCAGGGGTTAGGGAGTCTTGCTCGGCTTTAGTCATCACATGACGATTCTTGTAAGTTGTCTTTTGAGTTTCCGCACTTGTTTTAGGGTTCTCATTTTTTGTGCTTG
>JAYVGH010000044.1:0-83306 GCA_043772435.1 Bacteroidota bacterium | reverse complement strand
TTTATTTTCGAACATTTAACGTGGGTAAACAAAAAGCGGTACTTAGTCGCTATCCGCTACAAAAAAAGGTGATTTAGCCATAAACCAAATCACCTATTATTATTTTATAAGTAAAACTAATTTATTGCTTCTCTATAAACTCATTCAATTCTTCGGTAGTTCCACTAAAGCTAAACACTTCGCTTACATGGTAAAAATTGGCTTTATCTACACAGGCGTTATAAGCGTATTTGGCGTAGGTTAATTTTTCATCATCCATATTAAATAATTTACACAAACCTTTAATTTGTTCGGTACTTAAGCAGGCGTTTTTAGTAGCTACTTTTGCAGTACTCATTTTAGTATCCGAAAAGGGCTTGTCTTCAATTGCTTTTTTCATTTTTTGATACGATACATCGTTCATGGATTTACTACACGATGTAGAACTCGATTCGGTGTTTTCAACCGGCATAGTAGTTGGGTTTGAATTGGATTTTGGATTTTTTGGTGATGAACTTGAAGAAGAAGATGACGAGGTTACAGTAGTGGAAGTAGTTGAATGAACGGTTGTGTTATCGTTAAAAGTTGGGTCGTTTACATTCATATTTATACCTAAACCGTTTACATTTACATTTACCCCAACGCCATTTGGATTGGTGTTTGTATTTACGTGGGTAGAAGTAGATGTTGTAGTAACAGTAGTGTTTGTATTATCATCACTCGTATTAGTGCTTGTGTTGTATTGGGTAGATGAGTTATTAGAACTAGATGAAACAGGATTTTCGGCAGTATGGTATTGTACCGTAGACGCGCTTGATTTTGGCGCATCGCCCAAAGCAACCTGGCCAAAATATTGTAGTTTCATTTGTTTTTTAAGGTCGCGTTTAATTTTAATAGTGTACTCATTCCCTACTTCCATAGGCATATCTTTTTTTAATGTTGGATAGGCTTTGTTTTCAAATTCAACACGCAGGCTAAGGACTTGGGCATTTAAGCCGGTTATTTTCACATTGGTTTCGGCTTTATCGTTTTGACGAATACCGTTTACAAAGGCTAAAAAGCCATCGCCGTCTTCAGAAAATAATACTAAATTGTAAGTGCTTTGCGAAAAAGTGTTTAAAGCCATTAACACTAAACTAGTTACGAGTAAAATTGATTTTTTCATGGGATTTTTATATTTATGTTTACAAAAGTAGTACAAGCCTTATGCCAAACCAAATTATAAGGTAGTTAACGGATGTTAACGCAACATTTTTACAAGTAATTGCAACATAATTATATAAAATGAGCCAACATTATTAATCGTAAAAATTTTTACTTTCAATTATTAGTTCAATTGTAAATTGTCAATCTTTTGAAACTATAAATTTTAAGTTAGTTGAATTATTATATATACTTCTCGCCTTTATTTACTTTTACATCGTTTACAAAGTCTCTGATTTGTTGTTCGTCCTGTTTTTTGCAAATCATTAAAACGCCTTCACTCTCTACCACAATATAATCTTCCAACCCCTGCAAAACAACTAATTTATCGTTTGGCACGTGTACTATGCAATTTTTACTATCGTAAGTAATTATATTTTTCCCTACAAGAGCATTGCGGTTATTATCTTTTGCAATCTGGGTATAAAGGCTTCCCCAGGTTCCTAAATCACTCCAACCAAAAATACTTGAGCGTACATAAACATTTTCTGCCTTTTCCATCACGCTGTAATCAATACTAATATTTTTGCAAACAGTGTACGCTTTATTAATAAATTCTTTTTCTTTTGGTGTATTATAAGTTTCCCAACCTTCTTTAAAAATATTTGCCAGTTCGGGGTCGCCAATTTCTAAAGCGTTAATAATGCTTTTAGTGCTCCACACAAAAATACCCGAGTTCCATAAAAAATCGCCGTTGTTCATAAAAAAACGTGCCATATCATGGTCGGGCTTTTCAGTAAATGTTTTTACTTTATAAATACGATTATCTTTTTCAGCAACATCGCTTTCTTTAATTTGAATGTAGCCATATCCTGTATCAGGCCTGGTAGGTTTTATACCCAACGTAATTAAACAATCTTCATTTTCAGCTTTCGTAAAACACGATTTTATGGCTTTTACAAATGTATCTTCTTTTTTAATGAGGTGATCGCTTGGGGCAACAACCGTAATGGCTTTTGGATCGAGCTTATGGATTTTGTAGGAAGCATAAGCCACACAAGGAGCCGTGTTTTTTCGGGAAGGTTCGGTTAAAATATTCTCTAAAGGCAAATTTGGTAATTGTTGTTCCACTAACTTTTGATAAGCTACACTCGTAACCACGTAAATTTTAGAATTATCGCAAACTCCCAATAGCCTGTCGTACGTTTGTTGTAATAAGGTTCGCCCTGTGCCCAAAATATCTAAAAATTGCTTAGGGTGTTGGGTGGTGCTCATAGGCCAGAAACGAGTTCCTACGCCACCGGCCATAATTATTGCATAATAGTGATTCATTCAATAAAAACAAATATATATAATTAACTCAACTCAAACTGCATTTTACTTAATTTTTGATATAAGCCACTGTTATTTAACATCAACTCTTGGTGTGTACCACTTTCTTGCACTTCGCCTTTTTGTAATACTACAATTTTATCGGCATTGCGTATAGTGGCCAAGCGGTGTGCAATAACAATGCTGGTGCGCCCAACCATTAATTTATCCAAGGCTTCCTGTACTAAAAACTCACTTTCACTATCTAAACTGCTGGTGGCTTCGTCTAAAATTAAAATACTTGGATTTTTAAGCACAGCGCGGGCAATAGCAATACGCTGACGCTGTCCACCCGAAAGTTGGATACCACGCTCTCCCACCAAAGTATTAAATTTATCGGGAAAGGAATTAACAAAATCCAAAGCGTTAGCTTGCCTAGCGGCTTCGGCAATTTCTAAGTCTGTAGCGTTTGGTTTACCATAAGCGATGTTGTCTTTTATGCTTCCGGCAAATAAAATAACATCCTGAGGTACCAAGGCAATTTGTTTACGGAGTTCCGTAAGACTTACAGTTTTTGTATCTACGCCATCAATTAAAATATGCCCGTTAATGGGGTCGTAAAAACGTAAAATTAAACTGGCAATAGTTGTTTTACCGCTACCGCTGCTGCCTACCAAGGCAACAGTTTGCCCTGCATTGGCTTTAAACGAAATAGTTTTAAGTACCGTAAAATCGGGTCGAGAGGGATAATTAAACGAAACGTTGTTAAATTCTATTTCGCCTTTTGAATGTTTTGCAGGAATATTTTCTTTAATCACATCAATATTTTCAATATCGCCGTCAATTAACTCAAACACCCTGTCGGTTGCGCCTAAAGCACGTTGTATGCTGGCAATTTGTTCGGGTAAACCGCCTAAACTGCCGGCAACGAATAATGAGAGCATTAAAAACTGTCCAAATTCCTCGCCTTTTATATCCCCACTAATTACTGCACGAACCATTAAATATAAAATAAAAAACATAGCGCCAAACACAAACGAAACTACAAAGGCAAAAAACGCTCCTCTAAAAATGCCGTATTTAATGCCAAATTTTTTAATGTCAGCTGTTTTCGTAGTAAATTTATTTATTTCGTACGCCTCGTTGGTAAAGGTTTTTACATTGGTTATTCCCGTTAAACTTTCGCCAACAATTACATTGGCTTCTGCAATTTTATCTTGAAAACCTTTTGAATACACTCTAATTCTTTTTGCAAAAATTATAGAAACTATTGTTAATGGCGGGATAATAAAAATAAACCATCGGGCAATTGTCCAATCTATTTTTATAATCATTAGCACTAAACCACCAATACCCACAATGCTTTGGCGGATAATTTCGGCAATGTTTACGGTAAACGCTTCGCTAATAACATTAACATCGGTTGCCATGCGGCTACTTAATTCCGCTACCTGATTTTTAGAGAAAAAGCCCATTGGCATTTGTATAATACGCTTAAATGTATCGTTACGCAAACCTTGTAAAATACTTTCGGTTACTTGCGAAAAAAAGAAAACCCTACCAAACGAAATAAAACCTTGCAACACTAAAATAACAAGTAAAGTAATTCCTAAAGATTCCAATTGAGTATATTTTTGAACGGTGTCCATTTTAGCGTCACTTAAAAAACCAAATAACGAGCCCGCTTTTAATGGAAAAATTAGTCCAACACCCGCAGATGCCACTAAAAATAACATTCCTATTAAAAACTTCCATTTTTGGCGTCCTAAATAACCAAATAAACGAAATGATTTTTTAAAGTTTGTCCAACTTAATTTTGCCTTTGGAAGCTCGTCAATATCTGTATTGTTAGCTCTTGTACCTTTACGACTTTTTGCCATCTAATGTGCAAAAATACAAGTAAATTTAAATTTAATGTCATTAAATTGTAATAAAAACAAGGTTTTATTGGTAATTTTATTTTTTTAGAATTTAAAAAAATGAAATTTTTTAAACATATAGTTATTAGCTTAGTAATAATTTTATTTATTTCGTTTAGTATTTTCAAAAAGGAAGTACAAGACTGTAAAATTAACTTAAGTTATACTATAAACTTTAAGGGAGATTCGTTAAAAAATAAATTAATCGGGCTAAAATGGGCTCTCTCTTATTTAGGTGCGGAATTACCAAGAGGAAGTTTTAAAAACGCTATTACAATTAGTAATAATAATAGTTTGAGTATTGACTTTAACAAATTCGGATTTAATGCAGTCGCGTTACAAGAAATAAAAAAATTAACCGATAGTTTAAAAAAAACATCGGAATACTCGTATAAAAAATCGATAGATATTGGAGAATTTATAGCCATAACAATTGGAGTAAGTGAAAATTATTATGCTATTACCGGCGTTAAAAAAACACTTTCAGAATTTAAAAAACAATACACGTTTAATAACGATTTAAAATTTGCAGTACTTAACTCAACAGTAGCATTTAATAATAGAGTATTGCATTTTAGTACAGATAGCAGTGTAAGTCGACAAGCTTACATTGCAGAAGAAAGTGGTGGTTTGGTATTAGATGGTAATTTTGTACCTGAAGTTTTTGAAACATTTGATATTATGAACAATGGGCAACTTCGTTTTGCTATTTATAACAAAAATGGCGATTTAATTGGAGCAAGTAAAAGTAGTTTAGGTGAAGCGGGTAAACCGGCTAAATGCTTGTGGTGTCACGAAATTGTAATATCACCATTATTTAAAGATACGCCGGATGTACCTTCCTATATTTCAAAAAAGCACTTTAATAATTTGGTGAAAGCGCGAATGAACAATTTAAATACATTTAGAAGAAAATTAAACTCAGATATTGATTTTACTAAAACACAAGAGCATACGCAAATGGAGCTTTTGTATATAAGTTACATGGAACCATCATTACTTAGGCTTTCGCAGGAATGGAATATGCCAATTAAAACACTTAAAAAATTAATGAAAAATAAACTTACTCATACACATAATGAATTTACTTTTTTTGGCGATATATATCATAGAAATGATGGTTTAGAAATGGCACCCTATACACTAAATAAAATTCCATTATCAGTAAGAGAAGACATTGAAAAATAATATTTAAAGTGATTGCAAAGATTTGTTTTTAGTATATAGAGCCACAATAGCAGAAATGCAAACAAAAAAAGGCATGGCAATTTTATCTGTTTCAATAAACCCATTAAAAAAAGCGTGGATGATGTATGTAAAAAAACCTAACAATACAAACATGGTGGTATTTTTAATTAATTCATCATTAGTTTTGTAAATAATTTTTATTCCAAAATAACAAGTTATTATAACTAAGGCTAAAAAATTTAATGCCCCAATTAAACCTGTTTCACTTAAATAATTTAAATATTCAGAATGGGCATGTCCTTTGTTTCCTTTAAATGTGCTAATTGCTGTCATGTCCTTACGCTGCTGATAAGCACCATAAAAAAACTGATAACTCCCCGGCCCAAAACCAAAAACCGGTTTGTCTAAAAACATTCGCCATGCACATTTCCATCTATTTAATCTTTCTGTATTAGAAGCATCTGTTTTAACATTTGTAACTGATTTAAAGTGCGTGCCAATATCGTTTTTATGGCTAATTTCTTTACTTTTTTGTAAATATTCACTTATACTTCCCCAAGATAATAGTGTAACAATTAATGCCATTGCACTTGCACTAACAAAATATTTTGCGCTAATTTTAATTTTTAAAAGAATAAATAAACCAAAGGCTAATATTAAAGAAAGCCATGCCGCCCTAGAGTAAGATGAAAAAACACCAACTATTAGTAATAGTAGCAATAAACAACTTAGCCAAATTCTTAAATTACTTTTTTCTTTTATGGATTTTATAACTTGAAATATTGCAAACGGAACAAATATCGCTAAAGCTGCTCCATAAATTGTATGATCGTTATAAAAGGGAAAACTAGCCATAACAGAACCCTGAGAACTAAAATTAAACTGCGCGTGAAAAACAGTTGTATTTATTATTGGGTAAACCATGCCAACTGCATGCAATAAAAAAACGGTGTAAATGTTTTTAATATTAATTTTAAAAAGTTCGTTAAATAAATAATAATAAACAACAATATACATTATACGAATTAGTGTGCGCTTAAAAGCCACATCTTTAAGTTCGCACAACGAACTTGTAAGTAGTAGCCATAAAATATCTATAGTTAATAAAATAGTAATAGGATGATAAAAAAACGCTTTAGTAATTTTTATATTGAACAGCGATTTTATAAATACATAACACGACAACATAATACATATAGCTTCGGAAGGAAAATTTATTTTAGAACTACCAATAATTGTTGTTTGAACACTAAGTGGTATTAAAAATGCCAAAATATATAATACATAGTGCTTATACTTTAAAATAATGTATCCAATAATTAATAAAATTATTACTTCAATTATAATAAACGCGGTTATAAATCCATATTCAACAAAAGAAAACGGCAGTATTAATCCGATTAATATTGGGATTAATATAAATAAATCTAAGTATTTTTTTAAAAAATTATTTTTAAAAGAACTCAATTAATTTTTTGATTTATTTATTAAAACTACAGTTGATATTACTATGGATAAAATTATAGCGATGAGTGAATTAATAATAAAAGAAGGATAAACTTTTTTGTAAGAAGGTATGCCTTTATCAATTAAATAAAGTTTTGGCACCGGATTGTCTAACGTTTTTTTTATTTTAAACAGCCTAGTCTCAATTTCTCTTTGCCTGTCTAATTGGGTTCTGTAATTAATAATATTTATCCCAACATTAGAGTTTTCAATTGACGATTTTTTGTTATTTAAATCGTTAAAATTTAATTGGGCATTTGTGGCCAAAACTAATAGTCCGGAAAGATTAAGTTTATCTAAATCTTTTTTAACAATACTAATAATAGAATCTGATAAATTTTTTTGAAAAAGATATTCTTCCTGAGTTTTAGTGTAGGCTAATAAAACATTTTGTTTATATATTTTTTCTCTTAATTCATTTGCTTTATCAATAATATAATTTACAACGTTTGCTGACATTTGTGGGTCTTTTGTTCTTGCTGTAATTGCAACCGACATATAATTTGTTCGTTCAAACTTTACCATTTTTAAAAACTTAGTAATTAATTTATCTCTACTATCAGTATTAATAATATCAATGGCAAAATAATTGTATAAGTTAAATTTTTTTGTTGTGGAATCTATAATAGTTTGCGACTGAAAAATTTGTATAATTCTATCTGCCTCTATATCATAGCCAAAATTTGGATTTTCAACCGAGCTTTCTAAAGACGTAGAGGATGGAGGGTACACAATGCCATAAGAACTATATTGGTTTGGAATAAAATAAGTTATTATTACGCTGATAACAATGGCAATAATAACATTTAAAAGTAGTTTAAATTTATTTTTAAATATAAATTCCACTACTTTCTTGGTTTCAATATCCTGAGTCTCTTTACTTAGCATTTTATAAAAATACTTTTTATAAAATATTTATTCAAATTTTTTGTTATTAAAATTATTGTTAAATTTATAATATGCTTAATGTACTATTGTTTAATCCCAAAGCGGCAAATCATAAACCCCGCATCCCAAATAGCATATTACAAATTGCATCCAGCATTGATGATAAACATCATTACATAATTGTAGATGGTAATTTAGAAACACAACCGCTTGAAAAAATTTTATCCTATTTCTCAAAAAATACAATTCATGTGTTCGGTGTAACTGTAATGCCTGGCCCACAGTTAAAACAAGCAATACCTTTTTCGGAAATTATAAAACAAAAATTCCCAACAACTACAATTATTTGGGGTGGTTATTTTCCTTCCAACCAACCAAAAACGGTTTTAAATTCGGGATATGTGGATTTAATTGTTAATGGAATGGGGGATAAAGTTTTCCCTGAATTGCTGGATTGTATCGAGCAAAAAAAATCATTTTCAGAATTATCTAATATCATCTATAAAAAAAATAATGAAATAATTACCTCCAAAAAAGATGCGATTTACGATTTAGATAATTTACCTGCATTGCCTTACGACAAATTAAATTTGTATTATAACATAAATAATTATTTAGGAAAAACATATTTAGGTACAAAAACCATAGCTTACCATAGTAGTTTTGGTTGCCCATTTACCTGTTCTTTTTGCGCAGTTGTGCCTATTTATAACGCTCGCTGGAAAGGGAAATCTGCGCAAGGTATGTATAATGATATAAAAAGCATTAAAGATAACTATGGCGGCAATGCTATTGAATTTCACGACAATAATTTTTTCGTTTCAGAAAAACGAACAGTAGAATTTGCTAATTTAATTGCCAAAGAAAATATGATTTGGTGGGGAGAAGCACGTATTGATACTATGGCGAAATACAGTGATGAATCATTAAAAATTATTAGCGCAAGTGGTTGTAAAATGATTTTTTTTGGTGCTGAAACTGGAAATGATACCGTATTAAAAAAAATGGACAAAGGCGGTACACAAACAGGCGAACAAATAGTAAACTTTGCGAAACGTATTGCCAAATTTAATATAATTCCCGAATATTCTTTTGTACTTGGTATGCCTGCGGATACTGAAGAGGAGGTAGCAAAACAAATAGACGAGGATATTGAATTTATTAGAAAAGTAAAACAGGTCAATCCTAATACCGAAATTATTATTTACACGTATAGTCCTGTTCCTACAGAAGGAAGTGAGCTATATACAAACGTTATAAAATCAGGTTTTAAATTTCCAGAAAAACTGGAAGACTGGATTAGTCCCGCTTGGGAAAAATTTGATTTAAGAAAAAATCCTTTAACCCCTTGGCTTAAACCATATATGATTGATAAGATTAGAAACTTTGAAACTGTGCTAAATGGTTACTATCCTTCAGTTTCTGATATTCGATTTTCTAATACTCAAAAAAAAATTGTAAAAACACTATCATCTATCAGATATAAAAATAAAATTTATTCTTTCCCAAAAGAAATTAAATTAATTCAAAAAATTTGGAAATACCGCCAACCTGAAATAGAAGGATTTTAAACGTGAACTTACTTAAAATAATAGTCAGTAAATTTATCAAACCATTTATAATATGGTATTTAAAAAAGCCGCGAAACTATAATTACGATGGGTTTAAGTTAATTATTAATCCCGGTGTATTTCACCCTCGCTTCTTTTTTAGCACTAAGTATTTTTATTCGTTTATAAATAAATTAGATTTGAATAATAAAGAGTGTATAGAAATTGGAAGCGGTTCAGGTTTATTAAGTTTACTAATGGGTAAAAAAAAAGGTTGCGTAACAACTATTGACATTAGTAACGAAGCAATTGAAAATACAAAACTAAACTACAAGTTAAATAAAAAATTACTTCCTAACAATTTTAAAATTATTAAATCTAATTTATTCGAAAATTTACAGGATGTTGTTTACGATGTAATTATTATTAATCCTCCGTATTTTTTTAAAGAACCTTTAACATCAAGCCAATATGCTTGGTATTGCGGAAAAGATGGGGAATATTTTGTAAAATTATTTTATCAATTGCCAAAATACATTCATCCAACAACACTTATCTATATGGTATTAGCCGATAATTGTAATATTTTTAAAATCACATCTATTGCAAAAAAATATAATTGTAATTTTACTGTAGTAGAATCGAGGAGAATTTTTTGGGAAACAAATTACATTTATCAACTTAATTATTGAAAATACTTTTTACGCATAGTTATTTTTTAAATTTTGACAAAAAACAGCTGAAAACAGCTATGCCCTACCCTCCCTTAGCTACTTTATATGCACTTGCCTATTTACGAGAAAACGGATTTGATGTAAAGTTATTTGATACGCAATTTTGTTTAAATGCAAATGAAATTAACTTAACCATTGATAATTACAAACCTGATGTTTTTGTTATTTACGATGACGGATTTAATTATCTTACAAAAATGTGCCTAACCAATATGAGAGATGCGGCTCATAAAATGCAACTATATGCCAAACAAAAAGGTTGCAAAGTTATTGTTTCCAGCAGCGATGCAACCGATCATGCAAACCAATATTTATCTTATAAAGCCGATGCTGTTATTATTGGCGAAGCGGAACAAACGCTCTTGGAAATTTGTACTGCCTTTCAAAAAAAAGAATCAATCACCGGTATTCTGGGCATTGCTTATCTAAATGAAAAAAAAGAACTTATACAAACCAATAAACGAAACATATTAAAAAATTTAGATTTATTACCACAACCCGCTTGGGATTTGATAAATATTAACCCTTACAAAAGTATGTGGTTAAATAAATATGGTTATTTCTCATTAAATTTTGTTACTACACGTGGTTGTCCGTACAAATGCAACTGGTGTGCCAAACCAATATATGGCAATCGATATAATAGTCATAGTCCGGAAAATATTGTCCTTCAAATTAAATTATTGCAACAACAATTTGGGTTTACACACATTTGGTTTGCCGATGATATTTTTGGGTTAAAACCAAATTGGTTAAAAGAATTTAATCATTACATACAACAACATAAAGTAAAAATAAATTACAAAATTCAGTCGCGTGCCGATTTATTATTAGAAGATGAAAACATAAAATATCTTGCAGAAAGCGGTTGCGAAAAAGTTTGGATTGGCGCTGAAAGCGGGTCTCAAAAAATATTAGACGCCATGGATAAGGGAATTACAATAAAACAAATTTACGAAGCTACTCAACTACTAAAAAAGCATAGTATAAAAGTAGGGTTGTTTCTCCAGTTTGGATATTTGGGTGAAGACATTGAAGATATTAACAAAACCTTAAAGATGGTTAAGGAAGTTATGCCCCATGAAATTGGCGCCTCTATCTCCTATCCTTTGCCCGGAACAAAATTTTATGATCAAGTTAAAGAACAACTTAAAGAAAAATCAAATTGGACAGACAGTGATGATTTGGATTTAATGTTTGAAAATACCTATTCTAAAGATTTTTATAAAACATTGCACCGTTACATTCACAAAAAATACCGAACTAATTTATCTTTACAATCTTTTAAAAAAATAAAATCATTTAGTTTGGGCATCGCCGATATTTATAAAATGGCATCCATTGGATATTATTATCCGAGTTTACTATTTACAAAAAATAAATTAAAAAAATTAGAGCCAAATGCTGCACGAGGCCTTCAATAATTACGCGAGACAATATGATCAGCATTTTACCAATTCATTAATTGGTAAGGCTCAACGGCTACAAGTTTATGATTACTTAAAAACCTTACAGTTTTTTTCAAATAAAACAATTCTTGAAATTAATTGCGGAACAGGTGAAGATGCGAAAACATTTAATGAGCATAAAGCCATAATAAACGCTACCGACATTTCAGAACAGATGCTGGAAATTGCTAGGCAAAAAAACAAAAATACGCCCATACAATTCATCCAATGCTCGATACAAGACATTGAAAAAAAATTTACGGAGAATAAATTTGCCGTCATGTTTTCAAATTTCGGAGGATTGAATTGTTTAAATGAAAAAGAATTAATTCAATTTTCTAAGGCGGTAAATAATTTAACTCTACCAAAATCTGATTTAGTATTTGTAATAATGGGAACAAATTGTTTTGTGGAAAAATTATATTTTTTATTTAAGGTAAACGGAGCGAAAGCATTTAGAAGAAAGCAAAAACTTGGGGCAGAAACCACAATAAATAATGAACACTTTACAACGTATTATTATTCTCCACAAAAAATAAAAACCATTTTTAAAACTAATTTCGAGGTAGTACACACAAAACCAATTGGTCTATTTGTTCCTCCATCCTATCTGGAACCGTTTATTAAAAATCATCCTACTGTATTTAAGATTTTAACAATAGCAGATTCTTTTTTTTCTCATATTAAATTTTTGTCCAACAATGCCGATCATTACCTAATCCATTTAAAAAGAATTTAGTAAGTTTAAGTAATGAATATAGTTTTAACACATGGCTATTTTTTGGAGGAGGATGAGAAGGAAAAATCTATAATGCGCCCCTATGCGCCATTAGGATTACTTTACATATCGTCTTACCTCGAAAAAAATGGCTATAACAACGATGTGTACGATAGCACTTTTCAAAATTTTGAAAAACTAAAACAGTATCTCGTCTCCAATAAGCCAAAAATAATTGCCATCTACGTTAATTTAATGACAAAAATAAATGTTGTTAAATTAATAAGATTTATAAAACAAGAATCCGATCTAGTAAACTCAAAAATAATATTGGGAGGGCCGGAAGTAACCCATCATGCCGAAAATTTTTTAACTATAGGTGCTGATTTTATTATTGTTGGAGAGGGAGAAGTAACTACGTTAGAGTTAATAAAAAATATAGAAATTAACCAAGAAGACTATAAACACATTGATGGATTAATTTTTAAAAAAGGCTATGATCTGATAATAACTAAAGAACGAGCTTTACTAAAAGATATTTCTGAATTGCCAATGCCAAACAGAAATAAAATAAATATGCATCAATATATAGATGCTTGGCGAAAACATCACGGCTTCGGAATGATAAGTATAAGTTCCATGCGCGGCTGTCCATATACTTGTAAATGGTGCAGCAGGGCGGTATATGGTGGCACTTACAGAAGAAGGAAACCTGAACAAGTAGCGGAGGAAATGTTGCTGCTAAAACATGCTTATAACCCGGATATGATTTGGTTTGTAGACGATGTTTTTACAATACATCACAAGTGGTTAAGAGAATTTGCGAGTGCTGTAAAAACATTAAATGCGTTTATCCCTTACGAAATAATATCTAGGGCCGATCGTTTAAATGAGGAAGTGATACTTACACTTAAAGAAAGTGGTTGCAAACGTATTTGGATTGGCGCTGAGAGTGGCTCACAAAAAATAATTGATGCGATGGACAGGCGGGTTAGTGTTATTGAAACTCAAAAAATGATTCAACTCGCAAAAAAGCACGGCATTGAAGCGGGTACTTTTATTATGCTGGGTTACCCGGGAGAAACAAAAGAAGATATAAAACAAACCATAAATCATTTAATTACTTCAAACCCTACATATTACACTATTACAGTTGCTTACCCAATTAAAGGCACTCCATTATTTAACGAAGTTAAAAATAATTTTATTTCCAATCCAGCGTGGGAGACGTCTACCGATAGGGATATTGACTTTAAACGCGTTCATTCAAAACAATATTACACTTACGCTATTAAATGGGTTGTGAGTGCCGTAGAACTAAAGACAAAAAATAATTCAATATCAAAAAAAATTAAATTAATTTTAAAGTCAACATTAGCTCAATTATTAATGTTAAAAGAAACTATTGTACCAGAACCACTTAAATCATAAGCATCAATCCGTTGTAAAAACGTTTATTTATTTCGACATTTTTAATTATCCATTAAAGCTAAATGAGGTAATTAAATTTTGTTCCATAAAAATAAACACTCTTGAATTAGAACGATTAATTTCGGATTTAATTATCAATAATATTATTAGCTTTAAAAATGAATTTTATTTTTTAACCGGAAATAACGAATCTATTATCGGAAAACGATACGATAATGAACAAAGGGCAAAAAAGATAGAAAGAAAAGTTAAACGCTATTCAAAAATTATTAGTTCATTTCCGTTTGTTGAAGCTGTTTGCATATCAGGCTCCTTTTCAAAAGGCGTATTAGACTTGGATGGGGATATTGACTATTTTATAATTACGAAACCTGACAGACTTTGGTTAAGCAGAACCTTATTAATACTTTTTAAAAAAATCTTTCTTTTCAATTCAAAAAAATATTTTTGTGTTAATTATTTTATTGATACGAATACTTTAGTTACACCCGATAAAAATATTTATACTGCTACTGAAGTTTCGACTTTAATACCTGTAAACAACATTAAATTATTTACCGATTTTGTAAATGCCAATAAATGGGTGTATGATCAATTCCCAAACCTTAAAGAAGTAAGAAAATCTGCTTATTTTGATAATAAAAAAAGGGTATTTACACAAATTTTTGAAAAAATATTATCAGGAAAAATCGGAACAAAGCTTGACAATTATTTTTTTAAAATAACTGTAAAAACATGGCAAAAACGATTTCCTGATTTTAATACTATTGATTTTGAATTAAATATGCGTAGTAAAAAATCGGTTTCTAAACATCATCCGCAGGGCTTTCAGGCAAAAGTTTTAAATGAAGTAGAAAGCCGATTTAAAAAATATAATTTTTAGCATTATCCTAAGCATGCTTTAATAAAATTAAAAATATAGGGTGGTAAACTGTTTTTTATAATTTTTTTAAGAAATAACAATTTTGAATTGTTATAAATTCTCAAAATAATATTTAACTCTTTAAGTTCTAATTTTGTTAGGGTTAATAAATTTTGTGATAAACTTTTATAACCTAACCAACTTAAAAGTATTGCTTTTTTTATTCTATTCTCATTGGTTTCGGGTTCGCTTTGTAAAATATAAATAGCATCGCCACAGGGCGCGTAATGAGCTTTTTGTTTTTTAAAAGTAGACCTGTATTCCTTTCTAAAGGATACAAAATCAACCAAAATATAACCATAAGATCTTAAAAAAACATCAATATCCGAAAACAATGCTTGATTTTTATAGATTGGTATTGTACATACCTCCACTTTAATTACACTAATTTTTTTATTCTGTAATAATTTTTCCGCGCCTTTTAAAATTATTAGTTCAGAACCTTGCGTATCAATTTTTAAATAATCTATAACACTATCTTTATCTTCAAAATAACTGTCAAGTGTTTGTAATTCAATGTTTATTTTTTTTTCTACACTAACATTATTACTCCAAGTACAAAACTCCGAATAATTACCAAAATGTTTTCTATAATTTTCTATATCAACTTCCAATAAACTACTCATGGAGTTATGCTTAGTTACATTAAATTCGGCTGTTCCTATAAAGTCAGATAAGCCTTGTTCATTTAAAAATAACTCTTTAAAAAAATTGTTTTTGTATTTTTCCTTTAGTTTGTTATATTCTTCTGTTATAGGCTCAAATGCGTGCAAAACAATTAAAGATTTAAGTTCAGTAATAAATTCTAATTTATCTTTCGCTCCAACATCAACAAAAGTTAATTCACTAATTTTATTATCGTTTAATATTTTTATTAAGCTATCCACTATTTTATTCTAACCACTCTTAATTTATAAAAAGCAATACCCTGATTTAAATCACTCATAAATATAATACTTGTATCGTTATATAATTTCGCGTTCAATTTATTATCATTTGTATTACAAATTATTTTCCTTTTGTAATAAATTAAATTTTGTTTTATTTCAATACTTACATCATCTTTTATTATACCCTTATATTTAAGTGATTCAATAATATTCTTTGATCCCATTGTACTATACATTACCAAAGAATCTGAACTTATTTTATAATGATATAAAATGCCCGTTTTATTTTGAATACTATAATAATTAGCCGGTTGTAATGAAAATGAGAAATATTTTACTGCTAATACAACACATAATGTAACTAATAAGTTTTTAAAATTATACAAGATTTTGTTTTCAAAAACAAAAAGTATAAAAATAAGTATTAGTATCCAAAGCTTAACATACTTAAATACATAAGGGAAAGTTTCAATAAAAGTCATTGGAATGTTTAAAGCCACTAATAAACATAATACCATAACAAATTCTCTTTTACTAATTAGTTTTTGACTTATTAACCCTAAAAAAAATGGCAATAAAAGTAACATCCCGTAGGTTGTATTGTAACGCCCTATTAAAGCTGCTCCAATTGTGAATAATCCCAATAGCAAAATAGAGTTTTTTTTACGACACATTACCAAAGTAGAAAAAATAAGTGTAACGCATAAGCTCTCAATAATTACAATAATAATAGGACAATTAAAAACAGGTTGAGTATTTACCAAGCCATCGTATGAAAAAAGATTTAGTAAAACGCTGTAAATACTTTGATTGCTATAATAATATGAGCCAATAATATCATTATTAAATAACCGTGGTAGAACACTACTACAGTAATAAGCGATTATATCCGTATGGATTATAACTACTGTAACTATCATTAATAATGAACAAACTAATAATGTTAAGAAGAAAATTTTATACTGACGTTTTAATAAAAAATAAATTAAAAATATAGCGGGAAAAATTTTTAAACAAATACACAACCCAATTAATAAAGCGGTTAAAAAAAATTTGTTTTTCTCAGAAGCGATATAAGCTTCAATTAATAAAGCGGCTATCAACAAATAACTTTGACCTTGAATAATATTATTATATAAGGGACCAAAAAAAACTATCGGTAATAGTACTATAACCCAACTATTAATATTTAGTATTTTTAAAACTCGCGCCAACGAAAAACAAAACAAAATCAACGTTAATAAATTAAAAACGAGTTTTGCAGTTATACTTTTAAAAAAAATAAATGGGAGATAAAATAATATACTAAAAGGTGGCACAGGAATATAATTTTCAAAAAAATTAGTTTCGCCATAAGCTAATATTTGAGTATTAAAATGGATTATGCTTTTATAATTCAGAATACTGAAATTTCCATCTATAAAAATTTTACTTCCGTAATAGTAGTTACCAAAATCACCAATGGGATTATTTTTTGTAATTGTAATTAAAGTAAAACCAATAGTTAAAAACACCATTATACTTATGGTATTATAATTTGCCGACGATTTAACTATTTTCATTTTTTAGTAAATTGCTAAAAAGCTATTATTTTGCTTCTAGACGGCTAAATTTTACCCTAAATAACACTATTTTAGGTGATTTAAACGTTAATAGTCTAATTTTTACATTTTAAACTTGAATTACAATTAAATGAAGGTTAAATTTTTAATAAAATTTGTTTAAATTAAAATTTGCTTGTATATTTGCAATCCGAAATTTAAAAAGATTATTAACAATAATATATAACAGAAATGAAACGTACCTTCCAACCCTCAAAACGCAAACGTACAAATAAACACGGTTTTATGTTACGTATGGCTTCGGCAAATGGTCGCCGTGTATTAGCGGCACGTAGAGCACGTGGGCGTAAAAAATTAACTGTTAGCAGCGAAAAAACGCATAAATAGTATTTAAAAATTATTTTCATAGGTGAAGAAAAAGCCGTTTTGTAGAGATACAGACGGCTTTTTTGATGTTATATCTATACTAAAAAATATTTAAGCGTTTTTAAATTTATGTATCTTTAATAAATTTACTGCAAAAATGGCCGCTAAAAAAAGTATAACTAATCAAAAATCTATTCAAAACTATTTTATTGAAAAGTTAAAAGAGGTGTTGCCTCCAACTGTAAGTTTAGCTGATGAAATGGCCGATGTTTTAAATGTAAGTACCGATAGTGCTTACCGCCGAATTAGATGCGAAACCGAATTAACAATTGAGGAGATTTATAAACTTACTAAAAAATATACTATTAGTGTTGATGAGGTATTTGGAAACCAAAGCAATACTGTTACTTTCTCTTACACAAAATTAACCGATAGCGAAACAAACTTTGAAGCCTATTTGTTACGTTTATGCGAGCATTTAAAGGCAATAAATAAATTTGAGACTAAAAAAATAATGTATGTTGCCGAAGAAATTCCTATTTTTTATTCATTCTTCTCAAAAAAATTAACCGAATTTAAATTGTTTTATTGGCAGCGCAGTGTACTAAATATCCCAACGTACCAACAACAAAAATTTAATTGGGGGATAGTTCCTGCATCATTAATAGAAATAGCAAACCAATCATTTAAAGAATATTTAACCATACCTAGTACCGAAATTTGGACAGTTGAAACCGTGCAAACGGGTTTAAAACAAATTCGATTTTATTTTGAAAGCGGTATTATTACTGCAGTTCACGCACTTGAATTATTAAAGGACTATAGATGCATGATTGAAATGGTACAGCAAAATAGCGCCGATGCCCGCAAAAATAAAAGCGATAAAACGGAGACTTATTTTTTGTACAATAGCGAAGTAATGCTTGGTACCAATTGTATTTATGTGCAAATGGGCAATAGTAACTATTCGTATATTTCGTTTAATACGATGAATTCGTTAACAACCAACAATCCCCAATTTTGCGAAGAAACAGAACATTGGTTAAAAAATTTAGAAAAGAAAAGTACATTAATAAGTGGCGTTTCTGAAAAACAGCGCTACCAATTTTTTAACCAACTATTTAAAGCAATCGACGATTGTATTTTAAAAATTGAAACGAATTGAAAAAAAGCGTTACAATAATTGGTGGAGGAGCAAGCGCGCTAATTTTAGGGTGTGAATTAAACAGTAAAAAATTCGACGTAAGCATCTACGAAAAAAATAATGCCTTAGGTCGCAAATTTTTAGTAGCCGGTGATGGTGGTTTAAACTTAACGCATAACCAAAATGCAGAAGAGTTTATAAAACAATACACCCCTTCGTTCTTTTTGAATAAAGCCTTCTCAAATTTTAATAATAAAGATTTTATTACTTGGGTAAATAATTTAGGAATAAAAACATTTGCGGGTACAAGTAGCAGAGTATTTCCAACAAAAGACTATAAGCCAATTGACGTTTTAAATGCAATGCTGTTAAAATTAAAAAGCAATAATATTACTTTAAATTTTAAACACGAATGGAAAGGTTTTACAAAAGACAATAATTTAATTTTTGAAAACAACACTCAATTAATTGAAGTAAAAAGCGATTATACGGTTTTTTGTATTGGTGGTGCCAGTTGGTCAATTACCGGCAGTAAAGGCGATTGGCCAGAGAATTTTAGGCAAAAAAGCATTAAAATAATTCCATTTAAAGCAAGCAACTGTGCTTTTAAAATTAATTGGAATAGCGATTTTATGAAATTAATTGCCGGCAAAGTTTTAAAAAATGTTTCTATTACCTGCAATACCAAAACACTTTTTGGCGAAGTGGTACTTACTAAATTTGGTATCGAGGGTAGCGGTATATATCCGCTAAGTGCTATTATTAGAGCGGAATTAGAACAAAATAACGAAGCTCTTATTTATATTGATTTTAAACCCACATTTTCTGAAGAAAAAATAATTGAAAAAATACGCTCTATAATTAATTCTAAAAATTTTACCGAAAACTTAAAAAAAGAATTAAACTTATCTTCATTACACTTACAACTTTTAAAACATTTTTTAAGTAAAGATGAATTTTTAAATCCAATTATTTTATCGAAATACATTAAAAATTTTAAATTAACTATTACCGAATTAGCCCCAATAGACGAAGCTATATCAACCGTTGGAGGAATTTGTTTATCTGAAATAAATGAAAATTTTGAATTAAAAAAATTAAAAAATCATTTTGCCATAGGCGAAATGTTAGATTACGATGCTCCCACCGGTGGTTATTTGTTGCAGTCGTGCTTTAGCATGGGAAAATATGTGGCGGACTGTTTGAATACTATCCATTAAAATATTTATGCGTACCTTTGTATTAATTAGGAAAGGGAATCTTGTTAAAATCAAGAACTGTCGCGCAACTGTATACTCTAAACGATTTTACTAATACCATTGTTTATTATCTGTAAATAAACGAGAAGGTGTAAAATTTTAAGATTAAGTCAGGAAACCTACCAAAAATAATCACGCTAACCTTCGCGAAATAAGGTTGTGTAAATATGTCGATAAAACACGAACTAAAATATTGCGGACGTTGTAACGCGCAATTTGATTGTAGACAAGAAGATATAACTTCGTGTCAATGTAGTACTTTGTCTGTATCTGAAGCTACAATCGATTTTTTATCATGTACATCTTACGATTGCTTATGCGCTAACTGTTTAACAGAATTAGAAAATAAAATCAGTAATAATTCATCTACCACAAAAATTTTATAATGACAAAATACATACTTCTTAGTTTACTGCTTTCCACTTTTTTCTTAAAAGCACAATTTCCACCGGCAGCAGGCCAGTTAAGCACTACTGCCATTTATAAAGATAGTAGCATTATTATTAATTGGGCAAAAGCAAGTAAAATAACCCGAGGTTGGCAGGATATAAGCAACATTAGTTTAGGCAAAACAACTGTAGGCGATAGTTCGATGGCTACTGGATATGCTGATGGCTCAGGTATTGTAAGTTTAGGCGATGGTGGTAGTGCCATCCTTACATTTCAATCGCCTATAAAAAATGGAAATGGCTTTGACTTTTGTGTTTTTGAAAACTCTTTTAGCGATAACTTTTTAGAATTGGCCTTTGTTGAAGTAAGTAGCGATGGTATTAATTTTACTAGATTTCCCGCCACTAGTACTACTCCAACACTCACTCAAATTGGTCCGTTTGATTTAACAAGCGATGCAACTAAACTAAACAACTTGGCTGGAAAATACAGAGGCAACTATGGCACTCCTTTCGATTTACAGGAATTACAGGCTGCACCGGGCTTAGACATAAATAATGTTACGCATATTAAAATTATAGATGTAGTTGGAAACATTAATTCACCTTACGCCACTTACGATAAAAATAATAATTCTATAAACGACCCTTGGCCCACAGCCTTTGCCAGCGGAGGTTTTGATTTAGATGCAGTAGGGATTATTAATCAGCAACCTGTTGGCATTTTCGAATATAATAATTTAGAAAATTCTATTACTGTATTTCCAAATCCTTGTAATGATGTTGTTAGCATAAATTCTTATTTAGAATTAATTACTGAAGTAATAATAAGTAATGAATTAGGAGCTACAATTTACCATCAAAACTTTAGAGATTTTCAAACAAATATTGATACAAAAAATCTTCAAAATGGTTTTTACTTAGCAGTAATAATGTTTAAGAATGGTACTCGAATTACTAAAAAAATTATTAAACAATAATTGTTATTGGAATAGCCATAAATTAGATTTTTTTATTAAAAAATCTTATTAGATTTGCTTAAATAATTTGTTTATGGCACATTTATCAAATCGAGTAAATCAAATTTCAGAATCGCAAACTATTGCAATGGCTCGTAAAAGCCGCGAATTAAAAGCCCAAGGCGTTGATATTATTAGTTTAAGTTTGGGCGAGCCCGATTTTGCGACTCCACAGATAATTAAAGATGCCGCTAAAAAAGCAATTGACGATAATTTTAGTTATTACACTCACGTTAGCGGTTATGTTGAGTTGCGTGAAGCTATCTGCAAAAAATTTAAACGTGATAATAATTTAACGTACACTGCTGATGAAATTGTTGTAAGCACCGGCGCTAAACAAAGCATTGCAAATGCGGTGTTATGTCTGATAAATGAGGGCGACGAAGTAATTGTACCCGCACCATTTTGGGTAAGTTATTTAGAAATTTTAAAGTTGGCAGGCGGCGTACCCAAAATTATAAATTCAACTATTGAATCCGATTTTAAAATTACAGCCGCGCAACTGCAAGCCGCTATAACGGCAAACACCCGATTAATAATGATAAGTACGCCTTGTAACCCTACAGGCAGTGTTTATAGTAAAGAGGAATTGAAAGCCTTAGCAGATGTTATTGTACAATATCCCGAACTTTATATTTTAAGCGACGAAATATATGAGCATATAAATTTTGTTGGTGGGCACGAAAGTTTTGCGCAATTTGATTTTATAAAAGATAGAGTGATTACCATTAACGGTGTTAGCAAAGGGTTTGCTATGACGGGTTGGAGAGGCGGAATAATGGCTGCTCCAAAATGGATTGCACAAGCCTGCGATAAAATGCAAGGTCAGTTTACATCTGCAACGTGCAGCATTACACAAAAAGCTATGCACAAGGCAATGGAGTTAGATTATAAAACTTACATAGAACCGATGCGTAACGAATTTTTAAAACGAAGAGATTTAGTTTTAAAATTAATGAACGACATTCCCGGTTTAAAAACCAATACACCACAAGGCGCTTTTTATGTTTACCCCGAAGTAAGTTATTATTTCGGTAAAAAATTCAATCAATATATAATTAACAACGCTACCGATTTATCTTTGTTTTTGGTAGACGAAGCTCACGTAGCACTTGTTCCAGGTGCAGCTTTTGGTGATGATAGGTATATACGTTTTAGTTATGCCACAAGCGAAGACAAATTAATTGAGGCATTAACCCGCATGAAAAATGCATTAGCAAAACTTCAGTAAGTCTTTTTAATACCAATGAAAAAATATTCTATAAAACGAGAACACGTTCGCGAATTATTTAAATCGTTTAATAATTTAAATGTTTTAATTATTGGGGATGTTATGGTAGATAGTTACCTGTGGGGCAAGGTAAATCGCATTTCGCCCGAAGCACCTGTACCAATAGTTTCAGTAAATAAAAAAGAGCGTAGGTTGGGCGGTGCCGCCAACGTGGCATTAAACATACAGGCTATGGGCGCTAATCCTATTTTATGCGCTGCTATTGGTATTGATTATGAAGGGCAATTATTTTTAGAGTTGTTAAAAACACAAAAATTAAGTCAGAAAGGAATTTTAAAATGCCGCGATAGAATTACCACCGTTAAAACGCGCGTAATAGGTAATAACACTCAGTTATTGCGTGTAGACGATGAAGTGGAAGAGGATATTACTCCATTAGAAACACAACAATTAATTACACTTATTTCCTACATTTTAAATCACGATAAAATAGACGTTATAATTTTTGAAGATTACAACAAGGGTTTAATTCACTCCAAATTAATTAATAAGGTAGTAGAATTAGCCAAAACAAAAGGCATCCCCACCTGTGTCGATCCTAAAAAACGAAATTTCAATAGCTACAAAGGCGTAAGTTTATTTAAACCAAATTTAAAGGAATTACGCGAAGGTTTAAAATTAGATATAAGCGGAAGTAACATTAAAGAGCTTCAACGCGCCGTTAGTGGTTTTAGAGTAAAACAAAAAATAGAAACTGTTTTGCTAACCCTTGCCGAAAAAGGAGTTATAACAAACTCTCGTAAACAAAAAGAACATTTAAGTGCCCATATACGAAGCATTGCCGATGTGAGTGGTGCCGGCGATACTGTTATCAGCGTTGCTGCCCTTTGCCGTGCACTAGAGTGTAACGAAACTTTAACTGCGGCTATTGCAAATTTATCAGGTGGTTTAGTGTGCGAACAAATTGGCGTTGTACCTGTTAATAAAGTACAGTTGTTAGAGGAAACTTTGAAGTTGGATTTTGTAAGATAGTTTTTTTAATACAGAGCCTCCAAGAAAAAAAGAGGATGCAAAGGTTTATTTACAGTGAAAAATAATGCGGTAATTACTTTAATCTGTTTATGAATTTTGTTTAATTAAAATTTTGAAATGCTAAGATTTAACAGTTCAAAGCCAAATAAAAGTTCCTATTATTTTTAAAAATGAAATTTTAGAAAAGCATTTTATATTAGTAAACGATATTTTAATATTAGAAATAAAAGCATTAAAAAAAATATTACAAATACACGAAGCGCAACTTGTAAGTTATTTAAAATTATCTGGTAAAAAACTTGGACTTTTAATTAACTTTAACTTAGAATTAGTTAAAAACGGAATTAGACGAAGAATTAATAGAAACTTAAATAAATAATTTTAAACACAGAATTATAGAGAAAAAAGAGTTAGCTGAGAGTTTTTTAGTTACAGTATACCTACAAAAAATATCAGTATGCCCTGTAATTCCAAGCCTCCGTATTAAAAAAAATGTACACAACCAAAATAATCTCAGCGACCTCTGTAACTCCGAGCCTCTGTGTTAAAAAAGATGAAA
This sequence comes from Bacteroidota bacterium, assembly GCA_043772435.1. Lineage (GTDB taxonomy): Bacteria > Bacteroidota > Bacteroidia > B-17B0 > Aurantibacillaceae > Aurantibacillus. The sequence continues at coordinate 59,118 of JAYVGH010000044.1, read as the reverse complement.
CACGATACTATAACCCCCTATAAAACCTCAATCGAAAAAAAAGATCAGGTGGCGCAAATGTTTGATAACATTGCCAACCGTTACGATTTTTTAAATTCATTAATGTCGCTGGGCATACACAAGGGCTGGCGAAAAAAATGTGTAAAGCTAATTGCCGATAAAAAACCACACGTAATTTTAGATGTAGCAACAGGCACTGCCGACTTTGCAATTGAATGTGCTAAACTTAATCCCAAAAAAATTATTGGGGTTGATATAAGTGAAGGCATGATGAGTCACGGCCGAGTAAAATTAAAAAACTTAAAACTGGACACATTAATTACTCTTGAAAGTGGAAACGCCGAAACATTAACGTATAACGATAATACTTTTGATGCTATAGTAATTGGATTTGGCGTGCGTAATTTTCAAAATTTAGAAAAGGGTTTAAGCAATTTGTATCGCACTTTAAAGCCTGGTGGCGAATTAGTAATCTTAGAATTTTCGTATCCTACAAATTGGTTTGTAAAAAGTATATACACATTTTATTTTTCGTACATCACGCCTTTAATTGGTAAAATTTTCTCTAAAGATAATCGAGCATACAGCTACTTAACCGAAAGCGTAAAAGCTTTTCCAAACAACCAAAATTTTGTAAACATTTTAAATAAATTAAATTACAAAAATACTTCTTTTAAAAAATTAAGTTTCGGGGTGGCAGCTATTTATAAAGCAGAGAAGTAATAGTTTGCCATAATACTCATTTCGCTTATTAAAATAATATCCGCGTAATCCATTAAATCTTTCGCAATTTTTAAAATAACATCTTTTTTCATTTGTGACAATATTTTTATATATTAGTATATAATTTAAAATCCTCAACATGAAAAAAATTTACTCACTTTTAATTCTACTTTCTGTTTTACAATTTAATTCATCTTACAGCCAATGTTCATTATACCCAGTTTCATTAAGCTCAAGGGTTAATAATAGTAACTTAATAATTGAAGGAAAAGTAACTTCCCAAAAATCGTTTTGGAATTCTGCCCACAATTATATTTATACTTCTAACTTAATTCAGGTAAATCAGGTTTTAAAAGGAAGTACAAATGCTTCGTTTATAGAAATTATTACCGAAGGCGGCGAAGTAGATATGAATAAACAAACCGTTGAACCATCGTTACAACTAAACCCAAATGATGAAGGGGTATTTACATTAATTAATTTTAATCAACCTCAACAATACGGTTACCAAGTGTTTCAAGCATACGCCGACCAACAAGGTTTTATTAAATTTAATTTAGAAGAAAATTCGGCACACGATCCTTTTAATAAATATGCTGATATTAATACAGTATTATACTCACAATTAAAAACATTATTACACTCTACTTTTGCGGATTTTACAAATTCAACTACTCAAAATAAATTTAGTTCAACTTCATCTATAGCATCTATAAGTGGTATTTCGCCAACTACTATTACTGCGGGCACTTCAAGCACATTAACTATAACAGGATCCGGCTTTGGCTCTACACAAGGCTCATCATTTGTTCTGTTTAAAAATGCCGATGATGGCGGTACTACTAATATTCAAGCTCATTCTTCTCAATACGTGTCGTGGAGTAATACACAAATTCAAGTATTGGTTCCTACAAAAGCCTCTACCGTTTGTGGTACTGCCGGTACTGGGCAAGTAACTGTATCTGTTGCCGGAAGCCCAACAATAAGCGCACAAACTTTAGTTGTAGATTATGGCGAAATAAATGCTTATTATTCCAACACATTAACACCTCAACAAGTGTTTAATACTCGCCATATTGGTTTAAATGGCATGAATGGCATTACTTGGCAAATGTTTACTAGTTTTAATGCTAATGCAGCCGCAAAAACATCGTTTTTAAGTGCCTTTCAAACATGGCGTTGCAATACTAATATTAATTGGTTAATAGGTACAACCATTACTACTAATACTATAGCTTTAGATGGCATAAATATTATTCGTTTCGATATTGGATCAGAATTACCCGCTGGTGTTTTAGGACGTTGCACTAGTTATTTTAATGGTTGTACATTTGGGCCAAATGTGTATTTTTTTATTCAAGAATTAGATATTTGTTTTGATGATCCTGCTACTAGTGCTATTACCTGGCAATTTGGGCCAGCATTAGCCACTGGTACGCAATACGATTTTGAATCTGTTGCGGTGCATGAACTAGGACATGGGCATCAATTATCGCATGTTATTAATAATAGTGATGTTATGCACTATTCTATTTCTAATGCTGTAAATAAACGTACGCTTATTTCACAGGATATAAATGCCGGATTAGATGTTATGACTCGTGACGTAGTTTCTGTTTGTGCTCAACCTGCAATTGTAGCATTAACATCAAGTTTATGCTCTGTAACTGCACCAACTGCATCATTCAATGTGTCATCATCTGCACTGTGTGTGGGGCAAAGCGTAAGTTTAACCAATTTAACAATAGGTGGTGCAACAAATTATAGCTGGACAATTACCGGAGGTTCGCCCGCTACCTCAACTTTACAAAATCTTAGTACAAGTTATGCAGGTACTGGTATTTATTCTGTTACCCTTTTAGCTACAAATGGTGTTGGTTCATCCAGTATTACAAAAACAGTAAGTGTAGTCGTAATCCCTACTATTGGCGTAAGTTCGGGTAGTATGTGTTCGGGTGGCAGCACTAACTTAACAGCAACCGGAGGTACTAGTTATACCTGGAATCCGGGTGGTTTAACAGGCGCTAACCAAACATTAAATCCTGCAAATACTACTATTTATACAGTAATCGGCAGTAATGGCGGTTGCACTAATACCGCTACTGGAACTGTAAGTGTTACCACTACACCTACTGTAAGCGCTGTAAATGCTGCTATTTGCGTTGGCTCTTCAACATTAATAAATGCAAGTGGCGCAACAAATTATACTTGGACACCTGGCGCATTAAACGGAAATTCACAAACTTTAAACCCCGCAACAAGTACGAATTATACGGTAAAAGGCGCAAATGGCACCTGTACAAATTCCACAATGTTTAGCATAACTGTTAATGCAAATCCAACAGTATCCGCTAGTTCGTCATCTTTAATAATTTGTTTATCGCAATCCATTTCAATTACAGCTACCGGCGCTTTAAACTATACCTTTTATCCTATTGGTATCACTACAAATCCCGCAGCCGATAGCCCAACAACAAATATAACTTACACAATTAACGGTACTAACGCTAACGGTTGTTTTAATTCCACTGTTTTATCACAATCAGTTGTAATATGCACTGGTCTTGAGGTAAAGAACGGAGTTGAAGTTTCATTGTTAACTATTTACCCTAATCCAAGTAATGGAATAGTTAATGTTCAATTTAATCAAAACTACACTGGAAATGTTTTGGTATTAAATGCTTTAGGACAAGTTTTAGTAACTAAAACTATTGAAGGAAAAGTAAATACTACAATCGATTTATCAACTTACGCCAAAGGAATTTATGTTGTTAAGTTTTCTTCTGATAAATCTAATAGTTTTATAAAGTTGGTGAAAGATTAAATGCCTTGTACTAATTGAAATGTAAAATAGTGCAATAAACTGTAACATTGACAACAGAAGCATCTTCTTCCTTAAGTAGATTTTTCCTATCGTTGAAATGACAATTAGTTTTACAAAAAAAACTGAATTTTAGAAATAAAAAAAACGCAACAATTACTGTTGCGTTTTTTTTAAATTATATTTTAATAATTATGCTAACAAAGCCTTACCTAAACGCTTACGTTCGTTTTCATCTAAGTAAATTTTGCGTAAACGAATGTGTACTGGTGTAATTTCTACATACTCGTCGCCTTGTATGTATTCCATTGCTTCTTCTAAACTAAAATTAATTTTTGGTACAATGCGCATTTTTTCGTCTGTACCACTGGCACGCATGTTGGTTAATTGTTTTTCGGTACAAATATTTACTACTAAATCATCAGGACGAATGTGCTCGCCAATAATCATTCCCGGGTAAATTTCATCACCAGCTTCAACAAAAAATTTACCCCTGTCCTGTAATTTATCAATACTATACGCAACGGCAGTACCTTTATCTTTACTAATTAAAACACCTGCTATGCGGCTTGGTATATTACCTTTCCAAGGTTCATATGCTTTAAAACGGTGAGCCATAATAGCTTCGCCGGCAGTAGCGGTTAAAACGTTGTTACGTAACCCAATAATACCACGGGCTGGAATTTCAAATTCAATATGTGTTAAATCGCCTTTTGGTTCCATAATTAATAAATTACCTTTGCGTTGGGTAACTAAATCAATTACTTTACTCGATGATTCCTGCGGCACGTCTACTGTTAATACCTCAATTGGTTCACATTTTTGTCCGTCAATTTCTTTAATAATAACTTGTGGTTGTCCTAATTGTAATTCGTAACCTTCACGGCGCATAGTTTCAATTAACACCGATAAATGTAAAATACCACGACCAAATACTAAATACGAATCCGGGCTTAGTGTTTCTTCTACACGCATGGCTAAGTTTTTTTCTAGCTCTTTAAATAAACGGTCGCGCAGGTGGCGAGAGGTAACATATTTACCATCTTTGCCAAAAAATGGCGAGTTGTTAATAGTAAACAACATACTCATAGTTGGCTCGTCAATATGCATTAATGGCATAGCTTCAGGGTTTTCAAAATCGGCAACTGTGTCTCCAATTTCAAAACCTTCAATTCCTGTAAAAGCACAAATATCGCCGGTTTGCACTTCGGTAACTTTTACTTTACCTAAACCATCAAATATGTATAATTCTTTAATGCGCGATTTTTGAATTCTGCCATCACGTTTTACGACACTTACCGGCATGTTTTCTTTTATCAACCCTCTAAACACTCGCCCTACAGCTATACGCCCAATAAACGACGAATAATCTAACGATGTAATTTGAATTTGAAGGGTACCAACACGTTCAGGTGCTAAAGGAATTTTATCAATAATAGTATCTAATAAATAAGTAACATCGGTAGTTGGTGTTTTATAATCCGGTCCCATCCAACCTTGTTTGCTACTACCGTAAACAGTAGGAAAATCTAATTGATCTTCAGTTGCATCTAAATTAAAAAATAAATCAAATACGCTATCGTGCACTTCTTCGGGGCGACAATTTGGTTTATCAACTTTATTTATAACTAAAATAGCTTTTTTACCGGCTGCAATGGCTTTTTGTAATACAAAGCGCGTTTGTGGCATTGGTCCTTCAAAGGCATCTACTAATAAAATAACGCCATCGGCCATGTTCATTACACGTTCTACTTCACCGCCAAAATCGGCGTGACCAGGAGTATCTATAATGTTAATTTTAGTTCCTTTATATTGAACAGAAACATTTTTTGCAAGAATGGTGATACCACGCTCGCGTTCAAGATCGTTGTTATCTAAAATAAGTTCTCCGGTGGCTTGGTTCTCGCGAAACAAATTACACTGGTGAAGGATTTTATCAACCAAGGTAGTTTTACCGTGGTCAACGTGGGCAATAATTGCAATGTTACGAATAGCTGACATATATGAGTTTTAAGCGGCGCAAATATACTTATTTTTTAGGAATAAAAGCATATAGAAATGGTTAAGAAATATTAATGAAATTAAAGCCTTAACTATTTAATGCCAAAAAACGGGTAAACATTAAAAAAGTAAATATTTAACGTTTGTAAAAACGATTAAATACTTTCGTTATTATTTATTTACAAAGTTGTATAAACTTTTGTAAGAGTAGTTTTATTAGAATACCTATCTTTAAAAATAGAATGGATTAAATTGTAAATAGTTGAAACGCACAAACTTTGTAGAAAAAAGCATTACTTGGATACATGATAAAACTAACGAAAAACAATTTTTAATAGTTTCGAGCATTTTAGTGGGCGTTAGCGCCGGTATTGCAGCCGTTATTTTAAAATTGTTTGTGTTTTCGATTAAACACTATTTGGTTGAGGGTTATTTATTAAAATTTAATTTTAAGTATTTGTATTTAATACTGCCGTTTATAGGCATAGGTTTAACCATTTTAATTGTAAAATACTTTTTTAAAAACCAACTAAACAAAGGCAATAGTTCTATACTTTTTGCCATTGCCAAAAAAAGCAGCTTTCTCCCGTTTCAACAAATGTATTCGCATATAATTACCAGCGCTTTAACGGTTGGTTTTGGCGGTTCGGCCGGGTTAGAGTCGCCAATTGTTAGTACCGGTGCAGCTATAGGCTCTAACTTTGCACGTACCTATAAATTAAGTTATAAAGACAGGACACTTTTGTTAGCCGCAGGTGCGGCAGGCGGTATTGCCGGAGCTTTTAACGCGCCAATTGCAGGTGTATTGTTTGCTTTAGAAGTTATTTTAGTAGACATAAGTATTGGTGCTTTTATACCTTTATTAATAGCTGCTGCTTGCGGAGCGTTATTATCTAAAATTATTTTAAACGAAAGTAACTTATTGTTTTTTAAATTAAAAACACCTTTTGATTATCATAATGTGCCTTTGTATATTATACTTGGTTTATTGGCAGGCGTGGTATCTTTATATTATGTTAATTTTTTTGATAAAATAGAATCTAAGTTTAAAAAAATTAAATCGAGTTTTAAAAAATGGTTAATTGGGGGTATTTCTTTAGCTTTTTTATTTGCCTTATTTCCTTCGCTTTTTGGCGAGGGTTACGAAAGCATAAAAGCCCTTGCAGAGTTTAGAGTCAGCGATTTATACAAGGATAGTTTAATAGCGGGTTTAATAAATAATAATTGGATTTTTTTACTCTTTATTACCGTTATTTTATTATTAAAAACTGTTGCCGTAGCTATAACAATTGGTAGTGGTGGCAATGGCGGTAATTTTGCGCCATCGTTATTTGTTGGAGCTTATTTAGGTTTTATTTTTGCAATGTTTTTATCGCTTATTGGGTTTGAAAATATTAAAATTAGCAATTTTACTATTGTTGCAATGGCAGGCATATTAAGCGGTGTGTTTCATGCACCGTTAACTGCCATATTTTTAATTGCCGAAATTACGGGAGGTTATGAATTAATTATTCCTTTAATGATGGTTTCATCTATAAGTTATTTAATAGTAAAATTTTATCATCCCGAATCGTTAGATATTCGTAAATTAAAAGAAAAAGGCACTGTAATATCTGATAACAAGGATACAAGCATTTTAAGTAAAATTGATATTGCTTCGTTAATTGAAACCGATTTTGCAACCATACATTTTAAAGCCACTTTGCGCGATATTGTTGAATGTTTTAAACATTCCAAAAGAAACATTTTTCCGGTTGTAAAAAATAATAACAAATTGTTAGGAATAATTTATTTAGATAACGTGCGTGAAGAAATGTTTAACGCCGAATTGTATGATAAAATAACCGCTACAGAAGTTATGCGAAAACCAAGTACTGTTATTAATTTAAACGAAGATATTTTTTCGATTATGAAAAAGTTTGAAGAAAGCGGTCATTGGAATTTACCGGTGGTTGACAATGAAATTTATGTGGGATTTTTATCTAAATCTACCATTTTAGATAAATACAGACACGAACTTTTAGAAACTATTTAGCCCCATCATATCCCCACTTTAAAAATACCGAACCCCAAGTAAAGCCACCGCCAAAAGCAGAAAGTATAAGGTTATCGCCTTTTTTTAATTGCTTTTCGTAATCCCATAATAATAAAGGGATGGTGCCTGATGTTGTATTACCGTAACGTTCAATATTCATCATTACCTTATTTGGCGGTAAGCCCATGTGGTTGGCAGTAGCTTCAATAATGCGTTTGTTGGCTTGGTGAGGCACCAACCAAGCAATATCGTTAGCTGTTAAATTATTTTTTGCCATAATAGATGATGTAACTTCCGCCATGTTGTACACCGCGTGTTTAAATACAGCTTGTCCTTCTTGATACACATAGTGCATTTTATTTGTAACGGTATCAATACTACTTGGGTTTAACGAGCCACCGGCTTTCATGTGCAAATGTGCCACACCACTACCATCAGACCTGAGAATAAAATCTTGAATGCCTATTTCTTCGGTTGTAGGTTCTAATAACACGGCTCCACAGCCATCACCAAAAATAATGCATGTAGTTCTATCTGTATAATCAATAATACGGCTCATCATATCTGCACCAACAATTATAACTTTTTTGTAACGACCTGTTTCAATAAATTGTGAACCTGTTGCTAAACCATAAATAAAACCACTACATGCCGCGCCTAAGTCGTAACCCCAAGCATTTTTAGCACCTACTTTATCGCAAATTAAATTAGCTGTTGCCGGAAAAACCATATCGGGTGTAACAGTAGTGCAAATCAATAAATCTATTTCTTCAGGTTTAATACCACGTTTTTCGCACAGCAATTTTACGGCTTCAACGCCCATATCGCTGGTTGCTTTTTTTGGGTCGTTTTCTATATGACGTTGCTTAATACCAGTACGAGTTGTAATCCACTCGTCGGTAGTATCAATCATTTTTTCAAAATCAAAATTAGTAACAACATTATCAGGTAAATATCCTGCTATGGCAGTTATAGAGGCTCTAATCATTATAATTTAGTTATTAAAAACTTGTTTTATTTTTTCGTCAAGTTTAGCATTAGCAATATCTTTAGCTAATAAAATCATATTTTTAAAGGCAAGCGGGCTACTAATGCCATGCCCAATAATTACATTACCGTTAACGCCCAAAACTGGTGTGCCTCCATATACTTCGTAATTGTATCGGTCAAAATACTCATCGCTACGCCCCCGCGATTTTGCTAATTTATAAAATGCTTCGGCCGATTTTAAAAATACATTTCCTACAAATCCTTCACATACAATTACATCGGCTTTTTCGCTAAAAATATCGCTTCCCTCAATATTACCAACAAAGTTAAAATCGCGACTATCTTTCATTAATCCGTAAGTAGCTTGGCTTACTAAATTTCCTTTTTCGGCTTCTTCGCCAATATTTAATAATCCAACTTTTGGGTTGGCAATTTTAAACACTTCTTTAGCATAAATATTCCCTAAAATACCAAATTGATATAATACATCGGGCTTACAATCGGCGTTGGTGCCTACATCTAATATTAACCCAAAACTTCCATTTTCTTTTGGTATAACGCCGGTAATGCAGGGGCGAATAACACCGGGTGTAGTTTTAATGGTAAACATACTACCAACTAACATAGCGCCCGTGTTGCCCGAACTCGCAAAGGCATTAATTAAACTTTCGCGTAATAATTTAAAGCCTAAAAAAATGCTGCTATTTGGTTTTTGTGAAAATGCTTTGGTGGGATGCTCACCCATTTCAATTACCTCGGTTGTGTGAACATAATCAAATTGAGAAGAATCAATATTTTTTTCGGCAAAATATTTTTTCGCATTATCGGCGTCGCCAATCAGAACGAGTTTAGTATCTGCGCCCAGTTGGGATAAAGCCATAATTGCTCCTTCTAAGCAATTATTTGGGGCAAAATCGCCACCTGATATATCAAAGCCAATTTTCATTATTTATGTAAAATAAAATCTATATTATTAAGCTACAATTATACTAATTAAAAGGGCAAAAATAGTATTTAATTGTATTGCATTATTAACCATATTGAAAATTAATTTGAATTTTTGCACCGTTATCGTTAAAAAACTGTGCCTCGCCATCTAATTGGTTACTAAGCGTTTTAATTAAAGAAATGCCTAACGAATTATCGTTACTATCTAAATTAAAATCTTTCGGAAAACCAGGTCCGTTATCATGAACAACAACACTTACTGTTTGGATGTTTTTTTGGACAATTACAGTAATTTTTGGTAAAGCGTGATTTGTAAAAGCGTATTTAATGCTATTGGTAACAATTTCGTTTAAAATTAAACCATAAGGTATAAGTTCAGTTATGGTTAATTCGACATTATCGTATTCGGCAGTAATTTGTACCTTTTGCGAAAGGTTATATGAATTTAAAATTTCTTCCAAAAGCGAATTGGTATATTTTTGAAGGTTAATGGTTTTAAAATCAGAATTTTTGTATAGCATTTTATGAACTAAAGCCATACTCATAATTCTATTTTTACTTTCGCCCAATACTTGCTTGGCCTCGGTATTATGAGTTGCGTTCTCTTGTAAATTTAATAAGCCCGACATAATTGCAAGGTTATTTTTTACACGGTGGTGAAGTTCCGCTAACAATGTTTCTTTTTGAATTAAAGTAGCTTGTAATTCTATTTGCGATTTTTTTTGTTCTTCATAACTTATTAAGACTTCTTTATTTTGGTCGTGAATTAGTTTAGTAAGTAATAAACTTATTACGCCCGTTGAAAAAACTGAAGATATTACGTCGTAGTACCACAATAATTTTATTTCTTTTTCTGAAAAATTTGTGTTTTGTAACTCCGGTATTTTTACAAATACACTAAGAAAAAATGCAGTTAAACACATTCCTAAATGAGTAGCAGTATATTTATCAAACTTAGTAGGGTTATTTAGTAATACAATACTTACAATTATTGGAAAAAAGAATAAATACGTGCCTACATCCGCCGGATAATACATAGAAATAAAAAACACAGATAAGTTAACATTAAATGTAAATACCAAAAACGAAAAAATTTGTTTGTTGTATTTGTTTAATAAAATTGAAAACGTGGCTAAGGCTAAAAAAACTATTTCGGCCCAAATTGGGTAGTTGGATTTTGTAATTAAACCATTGGTAGCGCCTAATAGTAAACTTACAATTACAAGTAAATTTAAAATATTAAGGGTTTTTATTCTACGGCGTTCAATAAAAGTTTGCTCCGCATTTATACCAAAATTTGTAAGCGAAATAATTTTACTTTTTAGAGACATTTAAGGGCTAAATATATATTTAAAAACTGATATAAATAAAAAAAGCAGATACAATAAATGCATCTGCTCTTTAAATAAATGTACAAAAATTAAGCTTTAACAGCCTTTTCCATTACAACTTTTCCTTTGTAATATAATTTTCCTTCAAACCAATGCGCGCGGTGCATCAAATGCGCTTCGCCGGTTGTACTATCTTTTGAAATGGTCATACTTGGTGCTTTATAAGTTGCGCGACGAGAGCCTCTACGTGAGCGCGACAGTTTTCGTTTTGGATTTGGCATGGTTTCTTATGTTTTAATTTTTGTTATACTTTTTTAATTTATTTAATTGTTCCCACATCGGGTTTGTTGGTTCATCATCTTTTAGTGTATCAGAAATCACTTCGTTTAATTTCGCAAGTGTTTCAAAATCGCAGGTATATAATTTCGCGTCAATTTCGCAAGGTACACGCCGAGCAGGTATTGATAGTACAATGTATTCGTAAATGTATTGCGATATGTTTACTTCTTCAACGCCCTCCGGTATTACTACAATTTCATCTGTACTTTCGTCAGGATTGCCATGTTTTATTACTAAACTTTCAACCGAACTGATTGGAAAATTAAAGTCTTTTAAACATCTGTCACACTCGGTTGCTACAACACCATTAATTGTAAACTCTAAATTTAATAAGTTGTTTTGTTTAGTTAACACTGCTTTTACGATAATGTCAGCTTTTTCAATAACACTGTTTTCAATTGTTTTAAAGAACGCATCCTTAATGTCAAATTCAAATTCATGAATTCCAACAGGTAAACCTCCAAACTGTATTTTATATGGACTTTTACCCATTTTTTAAAAAGGACTGCAAATATACTACTTTTTTTATTATTAACAAATAAAATCGCAGTTAAGATTTGTCACTTCGAGTAGAAATGCCTCCCTCTTTCATTTTGTATCAAGAAGCAGTTTTCGATACGCTCGCTCCTTGCTATTAGAACTAACAAGTAACTTGTAGGTTAAATAAATTGGTGATTTAGCTAAAATTTAGTATTTTTGCCCTCCAAAAATTTTGTAAAATGAACATTGTTAAAAACGATATTGATAGCCTAAACGCCGAGATTACAATTGCTGTAACTCCTGTTGATTACGAAACCCGAGTAAATGAAGCTATTAAAAAAGTGCAGCGCCAAGCCAGTATGCCGGGTTTTAGACCAGGTAAAGTGCCTGTTGGATTAATAAAAAAACAACATGGTACTCAAATATTGGTTGACGAGGTAAATAAGCTATTACAAGACAGTATTTATAAATACATTGAAGAAAATAAAATAGAAATTTTAGGAAACCCATTGCCTAAAGATCAAACCCCTTTTGATTTTGATAAACAAACCGATTTTGAATTTACATACCAAATTGGTTTAGCGCCTGTATTTAATATTAGTTTAGATGATAAGCATAGCTTTACATATAAAACTGTAAAAATTGATGATGAATTGGTAGATAAATACCTGAAAGATGTGCGCCGTAATTATGGTAAGCCCGTAAACCCCGATGTTGCAGGCGAAAAAGATGTAGTGTTTGTAGATATTAATGAACTAGACGCAACAGGGGCTATTAAACCCGGTGGCATTTACAAAAGCACCAGCGTTAGTTACGAACGCCTGACGAACGAAAATGCAAAAGCAAAAATTTTAGGTGTAAAAAAAGAAGAAAAAATTATCATTAATATTAACGAGTTATATGAAACTGCGGTTGATAAAAGTGTAAGTTTAGGCATTGAAAAAGAAGTTGCGGAAACGATTGATTGTACCTTACAATTAACCGTAAAAAACATTGCACGGTTAGAAGATGCGGAACTAAACCAGGAACTATTTGATAAAGTGTATGGCGAAGGAACTGTAACTACCGAAGAAGAATTTAAAGATAAAATACGTAACGAGTTAGGCTTAATGTTTAATGCCGATGCCGATCGCTTTTTAAAAACTGAAGTAGAAACCAACTTGGTAAACAAATTAAATTTACAACTACCCGATGCTTTTTTAAAGCGTTGGTTATTAATGGTAAACGAAAAACCATTAACACAAGAAGAACTAGAAAAAGATTACCCTAATTATACCAAAGCCATGCAATGGCGTTTAATTGAAAATAAATTAATTAAAGATAACGACATTAAAGTAGATGCTAACGAAGCTGCCGAAGAAGCTAAACTATTTATACGTGGCGAATTTAGTAAATACGGACAAGTGCCGCAGGAAGAAGAGGTAAATAAAATTGCAAAAGAGTTGTTAGGAAAAGAAAAAGAAGCGCAAAAAATATTTGAAAATATTTACAGTAAAAAAGTGCTTGAACTTGTAAAACAAAAATGTACTTTAGAAGTTAAAGAAGTAAGCTACGACGATTTTTTTAAGAATAAATAAAAATTATTTTTTATAAACATCATTTCTTTTTTCGATTTCAATTATTTCAATCAAAATTTGTTTTGTATTAACATTGTATATAATTCTAATGTCTCCTATTTTCAATCTGTAAAGAGTTTTAGATCCCTCTAATTTTTTCACATTAGAAACTGTAAAGGGGTTTTGTTGTAATTCTTTTAATTTGGTTTCGATTCTTATTAAATAAACCGAAGAAATTTTTTGCAATTGTTTTTTAGCCAAGCGAGTAAATAAAATCTTATACATTGTTTTTTATACCTCTGCGTTTGTATTCTTGCTTAAACACTTCTTCCATTGTAAAGCGTTCTTTATCTTCTTTTAAAATTTTTTCGGCTCTAATAACATCCAATAAATCATCAATATGTGAAGCAAATTTTTTGTAATTAATTACAACCTCTTTTAACTGCCCACTTGCGGTTTTAGTGTATTTTATACCTGCTATTCTCATATAACAAATATACAAAAAATTATTTTTGTTTTAAAACGATAGTACATCTAAAGTAGAGGGTTTAGCCACGGCGATTTTTTTAAGAATAATTAAAAAATTAATTCCTAAAATGTAAATAGAAATACTTTTAGATTATTAAACCTTCTTCCTAATACTCACAACAATCGGCACACCGCAAAAATCGTACTCTTCACGAATTTTATTTTCTAAAAAACGTTTATAGTTTTCCTGTACGTACTGCGGTAGGTTGCAATAAAATATAAATAAGGCCTCGCCTTTTAACTGGGTAACGTATTTAATTTTTACATCTTTTCCTTTAGATGCGGGTGGCGGATGGCTTTCAATTAAGGGTAATAAAAAATCGTTTAATTTGCGAGTGGGTATATGCTTAGTTTTGTTTTCATAAACATACATAGCTACCTCAACAGCTTTCATAATACGCTGCTTTTCGGTAACAGAAGTAAAAACTATAGGAATGTCTTTAAAAGGCGCAATGCGTTCTCTTATTTTTTCTTCGTATTCTTTGGCAGTTTTAGTATCTTTTTCAATTAAGTCCCACTTATTTACAATAATTGCTAAGCCTTTACGGTTTTTTTCTACCAAACTTAATATGCTTAAATCCTGCGCTTCAATGCCATTTTCAGCATCGATCATTAACAAACACACATCGCAAGTTTCTAACGCTCTTATAGTACGCATTACGCTGTAAAATTCTAAATCTTCGTGTACTCTCGCTTTACGGCGCATACCGGCTGTATCAATCAACCAAAAATCGTGTCCGTATTTTGTATAGCGTGTGTTTATTGTATCTCGGGTTGTTCCAGCTATGTCAGTTACAATGTTACGTTCTTCGCCCAACAAGGCATTTGTAAGCGATGATTTACCAACGTTTGGTCTACCCACAATTGCAATTTTTGGAATATCTGCTTGCTCTAATGCGCCTTCGTCTTTTGGTAACATGGCGCAAAGGGCATCTAACATCTCCCCTGTTCCGCTGCCTGTTGCCGCGCTTATTGTAAATACTTCGCCCAAACCAAATTTATAAAACTCGGCGGCATAAGCATTGCGCTCATGATTATCTACTTTATTACAAACTACAATTACCTTTTTTTTGCTTTTGCGAATAAGGTTGGCTACTTCTTTATCATACTCGGTAATACCATCGTTTACATCAACTAAAAATAACAAAGCTGAACTTTCTTCAATAGCAATTTTTACTTGTTTGCGTATTTCGCCTTCAAAAATATCGTCGCTGCCATTTATGTAACCGCCGGTATCAATTAAACTAAACTCAACGCCTTGCCATTCGGCTTTACCATAGTGGCGATCGCGGGTAACGCCTGCTACTTCATCGGTAATAGCTTGGCGGGTTTCGGTAATACGGTTAAACAGTGTTGATTTTCCAACATTCGGTCTTCCTACAATAGCAACAATATTTGGCATAATGGGTGCAAAGATACTAAAAATAATTTGGGAGATTAAGCCACAGATTTCGAAGATTACACAGATATACGTTTTTACAACAAGAAGTCTATTTCTGAGAAATCCGAGAAATCTGTGGCAACATGTTAAGGCGCCAATCTAAAAATTTCCCAAACATTATTTTTAAACTCGTAACAAATACGGTCGTGCAAACGGTTTTTACGTCCCTGCCAAAATTCGTAATAATTAGCATTTATAACGTAACCGCCCCAAAAATTAGGACGAGGAACCGGATTATTTTCAAATTTTTTTTCGTTTATTAAAATTAAATTATCTAATTCTGTTCTGTCATTTAATAGTTTGCTTTGTGGCGAACTCCAGGCACCTATTTGGCTTTGGCGTGGACGATTATTAAAATATTCGTCACTAGATTCTTCACCGGCTTTTTGCACAGTACCTTCAATCCTAATCTGGCGTTCTAATTCCGGATAAAAAAAACAAGCGCTTACGTTAGTATTTTGTTCAATATCTAAACCCTTGCGCGAATTAAAATTGGTGTAAAAATAATACTGGTTGTTTTTAAACCCACGCAAATAAACTGTACGGTTACCAGGTTTATTATCTGCCCCAACTGTAGCTAAATTAAATGCTTGAGCTTCCATAACATTAGCATCAATAGCTTGCTGCATCCAAATTTCAAATTGCAAATCGGGTAGGTGGTTTACATCCAATTCGCCTAAAGTGCCTTTGGTAAAATCTTCACGTAAGTTGGTAATATGGTTGTTTAAATTATCCATGCAACAAAGCTAGTATTTTGTATCTACAATTACACAATATGTAACCTTTTTAAGTTTTAGCATTTATATAAACATCTAACTGTTTAAAAGCAATTTATGTAATACAATTTACGAACACATTTTAAAATAATTTCGTAAAACAAATACATCGTATGCTAAATTATATTTTACAAATAGGAGGCACAGCTGTTAACGCTATTGCAGATACAGCTAAAACACCAGCAGTAACAGGCATTCAAACCGCAAGCCAGGAAATAACCGAAACAAAAATTTCGTTATTTGATATGGTAGCTAAAGGCGGACCAATTATGATTCCGTTGGCATTAATGTTTTTAATTAGCCTGTATATTTTAATTACACGCTTATTAGTTATTGGCAAGGCATCTAAAAAAAGCAATAACCTTGTTTTAACGTTAAAAGAAATGGTACACAGCGGCAATATTGCCAATGCGCGCGCACTTTGTAAAAACAACAATACGCCCGAAAGTAGCATGATTGAACAAGGCGTAACCCGCATTGGGCAACCCGTGCAAGAAATTAGAGAAGCAATGAATAAAAGCGGCAGTAACGAAATTGCAAAACTTGAAAAAAACTTAAACGTGTTAAGTATTATTGGCCGCATTGCCCCAATGTTTGGTTTTATTGGAACAATTATAGGTGTAATTAAAATTTTCTATTCTATATCCCTAGCAAAAACTGTAGAGATTGAAGTAATATCAAGCGGCTTGTACCAAAAAATGATTACCAGTGCAGGTGGGCTAGTAGTTGGTGTATTTGCGTTTGTTGGTTACCATTGGTTAAATACACGTATCGATAAATTATCGCATCGTTTGGAAGATACGCAGATTGAGTTTTTAGACATGTTGAATGAACCAAGTAAATAATGTTAAATGCTAAATTTTAAATGTTGAATTAAATTCATTCAAAATTTATCATTTATAATTCAAAATTTTAAAAAATGGGATTACGCAAAAAACATAGAGACGCAGAGGTAAGTACAGATTCGTTAAGCGATATCATGTTCTTTTTAATGCTCTTCTTTTTAATTATTTCTACTATGGTTAGCCCTAACAGTATTAAAATTAATTTATCTAAATCTACAACCAACTCTACTTTAGATACCGAAAAAAAACCTATTCACTTGGCTGTTACAAAAGAAAAAAAATACTACATCAATAATAAAGAAATTGACCCGGCTAATTTAGAAGCCGAAATTTCAAAATTTTCGAGTAAAGAAATTGAACCACCTTTGTTTATGCACTTAGATAAAGATTTACCCATACAAGTTATAGCAGATGTAATGACGATTAGTATTAAATTAAAATGTAAACCGGTTTTAGCTACGGCGCCTAATAAATAAATATTAGAGTTATGCTGAACTCGATTCAGCATCTCAGTTCTTTTTATTTATAAGCGCTGAGACCCCGAATCAAGTTTAGGGTAACAAATAAAACGAAACTTTAAAAAGAAATACAAGTATAAACACCAAATGCAACTAACACAAACCGAAGAAAATAAAAACAGAGCCATTTCGGCAAGTATTACTTTATTAATATTTGGTTTAATGCTATTGTTTTTAATTTTATTTCAATTAATAACGCCAAACCCACCGTTTCCCGATAATGGCGGTGGCGGTGGCGGACAAGAAATGGCATTAGGGATTATGGATGCCGGAAATGATAATGTAGAATATGGAAGTGTTGGAAAAGTAACCGATGTTATAACAGAAACAAAACCTACCGAAGAAATTATTACCGACCCAGATGCTGAGGTTGTAAACAACGAAAAAAATACCCCAGAAGTAAAAGATAATAAAACTACTATTATTACTCCAAAAAAAGTTGAAGTAGTAAAACCAAAAACTGCAGCGGAACTATTAGCCGAAAAATTTAAAAAAAATAACGGCAAAAACGGGGGTGGCATGGGCGATAATGACAAACCGGGAGAAAACGGCGACCCAAATGGTAATCCAAATTTTAATGGAAATGGTGGGCACGGAACAGGAAAAAATGGGGGAGAAGGCGATAATGATGGGTCGGGGAAAGGTCCGGGTAACGGTCCTGGTTTTGGTGGCGGAAAAATCGGTATTGATTTAAAAGGGCGTGCTGTAGTTATAAAACCTAAATTACCAACCGATACAAAAGAAGAAGGAAAAGTAGTAGTTGAAATAACTGTTGACGGAGAAGGCAATGTTATTGAAGCAAACCCCAACGGACGTGGCACTACAACCAGCAGTGCTTTATTAAAAGCTAAAGCAAAACAAACCGCATTAGCTACAAAGTTTAATGTAGACGGCAAATTTGAAGAACAAAAAGGCACAATAACAATTGTATTTGCGTTTGACTAGTTTAACTACAAAGTTACTAAGGCACAGAGTTTAACAAAGTTATATGAATGTTGTGCTGACGAAGGAAGTATCTAAAACCAAAAGACGCGTCCTAACGTCGGATTGACAATTATACTTTTTATAATTTTATCTTTTCGTTACGACCTTTGTGGTTAAATGTATTTAATAAAGAATGACCTACCAACAAACCCTTAATTATCTTTTTGCGCGTTTGCCTATGTACCAACGCATTGGTGTAGCAGCTTATAAAGCCAATTTAGATAATACATACAAAATTGTAGAAGTATTAAATCATCCCCACAAAAAAATAAAATGCATTCACGTTGCCGGCACTAATGGCAAAGGAAGCAGCAGCCATATGCTGGCAGCTATTTTACAACAAGCCGGTTACAAAACAGGTTTATACACATCGCCACACTTAATTGATTTTAGAGAACGCGTAAAAATAAATGGTAAATTAATTACCAAAAAATACGTTGTTGATTTTGTAGAAAAACACAAAATTGAATTTGAAAAAATTGAGCCTAGTTTTTTTGAATGGACGGTGGGTTTAGCTTTTAATTATTTTGCAAATCAAAAAGTAGATATTGCCATTATTGAAGTAGGATTAGGCGGAAGGCTTGATTCTACAAATGTTATAACACCGATGGTTTCTTTAATTACAAATATTAGTTTTGATCATGTAAATTTATTAGGCAATACCTTGCAAAAAATTGCGACTGAAAAAGCGGGTATTATTAAACCAAAAATACCCTTGGTAATTAGTCAAACACAACCTGAAATTAAAAATGTATTTAAAACAATTGCTAAAAAACAAAAAGCGCAAATTTATTTTGCCGATAAAAATTTTAAAGTTGTTGATCATAAAATAGAAAAAGGTTTTTTAAAAGTTTCTATCCTAAATGTTGTTTCAGAAAAAAAAACTGATTATACCTTAGACTTAGCAGGCACTTATCAATTAAAAAATGTAGTAGGCGTTTTAAATTGTATTGAAATTTTAAAAATAAATAATTTTAATATTGCTGAAAAAACTATAAAACAAGCTTTAAAAAATGTATGTGGCTTAACCGGTTTTAATGGGCGTTGGCAACAACTTAGCAAATATCCTTTAATAATAGCAGATACAGGGCATAATGAAGATGGTATAAAACAAGTTATAAAAAATATATCTAATATAAAATACAAACAATTACATTTTATTTTTGGTGCAGTTAATGACAAGGACGTTACAAAAATTTTAAGTCTATTGCCAAAAAAAGCTATTTACTATTTTGTTAAAGCAAGTGTGCCACGGGCTTTGGATGAAAACGATTTATTACTTCAAGCAAAAAAATTTAAACTAAACGGTACGGCTTATAGTTCGGTAATAAAAGGCTTAGATGCCGCAAAAAAACTCTATAAAAAAAATGATTTAATTTTTGTTGGAGGAAGTACATTTGTTGTGGCTGATGCATTAGTAAAATAAAATTAGACATTATAAATTATTACAATTATTTACAATTGCATTCATCACTTCCTTTAATTTTTTAGCTTTCGGTATGCCAATTCCTATTAAGGCTGTTTTTCTATAATTTTCAACCAATTTTTCGGCAGTTTTAATTGTTTTTAAACCTAAATGGGTAATGGTTAAATTTGTTTTTCTTTTGCCATTATTATGCACGTTTGTTATAAAATAGCCTGCTTTTAATAATAACTCAATAATTCTGGTAACAGAAGCCACTTCTTTAAAAATTATTTCCGCTAATTCTTTTTGAGAAACTTTGGGGTTATCGTGTAAACATTTTAAAGTTATCCATTGGTCGATAGTAATATTATGATTAGCATTTTTAAACTCTTTTTAAGC
This sequence comes from Bacteroidota bacterium, assembly GCA_043772435.1. Classification (GTDB taxonomy): domain Bacteria; phylum Bacteroidota; class Bacteroidia; order B-17B0; family Aurantibacillaceae; genus Aurantibacillus. The sequence continues at coordinate 38,998 of JAYVGH010000044.1, read as the reverse complement.
AAATTACCTATTCACTTTAATAGCTTTTTCAATTGAATAAAAAAGTACCGAACTTTACTTTTCCATTTGAGTTTGCTTATTTACAAAAGTAATCGACACATCCATTTCTTTTACTTTATTATTTTAATAGTATTTAAATTAATGTTTAGAGGCTTATAATTGGGATAAACTATTTTTTAAAATCTCCTAAAAACAGTTAAAACAAAAAAAATTATAGTTCATTAACAGAAAAATTTTTCAGCTGTAAATTTCATTCCTCATATTTGGACAAAAAAAAAGTATGAAATTATTTATCATTTCCGGATTTTTTCTTTATGCAACGCACCTATTTTCGCAACAAACACAATCGCAAAATAGAGTTGTAAACTTAACCAATATCCTTGTTCAAAATGTTAGTAATGTAAATTTAAATAATAATGAAAATAATGTGCAGATGCTATCAAATCCCAAACCAAGAACACGAGTAAACAGACCTAATGTAAACAGAGTATATGCAAGTAATGCTATAAAAAACACTTATAAAGCATCAACTATTTCGCAAGTAAGACGGGTAGCAAGAAAACCAATAACAAGACCTGTTAGACGGGTTACAACTGCTACGCCTACTATTCAACTACCGGATAATATTATTAATGAATCTGCTATTAATAACATAAATAAATTGTCTCAAAATATTTCGTTAACAAATAATAGTGATATACAAGTAAAAAATTTCATCTCTGACGTTTCTAAAAATCCTCAAAAACAATTTATTAATATCGGTATCGGTAATCAATTAAATTTAAGTGTTAACTTATCTCTAAATGTAAATACAAAATCTACAGTAAAGTTTAGTTCATCATCCGCTGGTTCTACTGCGCATTCCAAGTCTAGAACATTTGGTAATAAGATGGCAAAATTTAAACGTAACTTTTTTGGTAAATTATCACTGCATAAAAAAAGCAAACATCGTATAGACATTTGCTTTGTTTGGAAAAGTTAGTGATGGCATTAACCTTCCCTCTTCTGTAACATTTTATTTATCCTAAGTAAGCTTTTAATAATCTACTTCTCGAACCGCGTTTTAAACCTCTAACGGCTTTTTCTTTTATTTGCCGAACGCGTTCGCGGGTTAAATCAAACTTCTCGCCAATTTCCTCTAACGAGTGGGCATGTGAACCACTAATTCCAAAAAATAATTTTACAACATCAGCTTCACGCTCGGTTAAAGTTGCTAACGAGCGCAAAATTTCCATTTGTAAACTTTCGCCCATCAACACTTTTTCAGGACTAACGGCATCTTCATTTGTCATTAAATCGTACATACAACCACCATCTTCGGTTAAGCTTAACGGCGCATCCATACTTACATGCCGGCTATTGTTACGCATGGTATCTTGTATGTCTTCAGGCAACATATTTAAAAGTTCTCCTAACTCTTCATAGCTTGGCTCACGTTCTAAATCTTGTTCAAGTTTGCCAAATGTTTTATTTATTTTATTAATGGCACCAATTTTATTTAAAGGTAAACGCACAATGCGGCTTTGCTCAGCTAATGCCTGTAAAATGCTTTGGCGAATCCACCAAACGGCATAACTAATAAATTTAAAACCACGGGTTTCATCAAAACGTTGTGCGGCTTTAATTAAACCTAAGTTGCCTTCGTTAATTAAATCGGGTAAACTTAAACCTTGGTTTTGGTATTGTTTACTAACCGAAACTACAAAACGTAAATTAGCCTTTACCAATTTATCTAAGGCATGTTGGTCGTGATTACGAATTTTTTGCGCTAAAATTACTTCTTCTTCGGCGGTAATTAATTCTACACGGCCAATATCTTGTAAATACATATCCAGCGATGCGGTTTCGCGGTTTGTAATTTGCTTTGTTATTTTTAGTTGTCTCATTTGTATTATGTTTTAATATAATACGCATTAGCTATTATGTTTGGTTGGGTGGTTGGTTACAATTTTTCGCTTTTTACAGGAATATTGAGTGAAGAATAGTTTTTAGTGAGGGAAATGAGGTGTTTTAACAGTATTCTTAAAGATTAAATATATTTAAAATAAGCTAAATTATAACCTTATCATTTACAAGCCCTTCTACCCGTAGAAAGATACTCTGCGTCATTTTCTAAAAAATTGCTGCAGTAGTATTTTTTGTAACCCCTGTTAATTAAAAAATAGTTAGCCAACATTAATTCATAATTCACTACTTAGTGCATTATTGTTATAATAAGGTCGAAGTTTTAATTTTAATAACTTTAATGAATTATGTATAGAACTAAACGAATATTCAATGTTTTCAATTGTTAGCTTCTGCTGGTTATCGACTAAATTTAAAGGATTTATACCATTACACCCCAAAGTATTCAATGCATCATTTGAGATTGAACTACCGTCTTCTTCTTCATCAAACCATGATAAAATAATACCAGTCCTTTGAATTTGTTCCCATTGCGATTTTACCAAATGTGTTTGATTAGTATAATCCATCAAATTGTTGCTACTGCTTTGTTGTATTGCCGGAAATGTATGCTCCAATCCAAAAGCGCCATGCCCTAGCTCATGCGCAACATCGGTAACCGTTGCACCTGTTTTAATAAAACCAACGGCACGGCCACGCACCATGTAACCTTGTAATAATGGGTTACTAAAGTTGGGTACTACAAAAATGTAATAGGCATTTTTATCGTATACGCTATCTTTTTTTTTGTATGCATCTCTTAAGGCACGAATCTCTAGGCTGTATTTTTTTAGTAGCGTTGCATCTGCGGCTTCTAAACCATCGTTACCTAAATTAATGGTAGGGAGAATTAAGTCAAAGAACTAAAAAATAAATTTAGTTAATTTATTGGTATAAATTTAGTTATCTCAAAATTGATTTAATAAAAATGCTAAAAATAAAAATAAAAGATAATGAACATAATAAATACGGCATCTCAATTAATAATTTAGATTTAATGGTTATATTTATTTTACTATTAATATACTTCCAAAATATAGAAAATACTATCACTATAATTATGCTTATAGGAATTCTAAATAATAGGGATTTCACAATCATAGAATTATTTTTTTCAGCCCCTAAAAACCCAGTAATGTAACAGAAAGTAATTAAATAAAATTGTATTATAAATAATGTTAAATTTAGTAATATGAATAGTATAATTCTCATTTGCATTGCTCCCTTAATAAGTGCGAATTTAAAAAATAGAATTTAGTTCCAAAGTTTACGCTACTATTGGTTTGTTGATATATCGCATTACCCTTGTTGTCTAATGCCTGTTCTTCAGCAACTGTTTCCAAATCTTTTAGCTCGTTAAAAATAAAGTAGTTTTTTTATTCAATTTCTTTCCTTCTCAAAAATTTAGGTATTAATAGTTGACTTAAAATTGGTATAGTATATACCTCTTCTTGTTTTATATATATGTGGTAGAAAAAGAAAAAAACCAAAGCAATTAATGCAATGATTAAAATAAATTTAGGAATTTTATCGTGAAAAAAATGAAACAAAAATGATAAGCCTATGTTGGCGGGTAAAAAAAACCAAAACATGACATATGACCAATAAATATTATTAAAATAAATACATTGCATCCAAGATAAAAACCCAATAATGCAATAACTAATTAAAAACCTAATTAAAAATAATTTCATAATATTACCAAGTGTACCTTGCCCAATGATATTTAGTATTATCTATTTCTGCTTCACCACTATTCCTATTAATAAAATCTACAAGCTTGCTTTGAAAACTTCTCCATAAATTATCTGCGCCCTCAAAAGCAGAAGTGCTACCCAAAAGTTGGTCCATAGTTCCAGTTAATCTGTCTGCTCCTCTAATATAAAACTCATACTCATCTCCAATTTGTCTTAAACCAAATTGTCTATTCCCCGAAACAGGATGCTGGTTATCATTTGGGGTTTGGATAGGGCTAAAAATCCATTGTGAGCCTGTTGGTTGATTTACAGAATACGAAGTGCAAATTACTGATGCGTCATCAAATATTGGTCCTTTAATAGGAATATGAAAAGTCATTACGGAAGTTAAAGGATTTGTTGATTCCCATGTCGTTCCATCATTAGAAGAATAGTTTGTAAAACTAGCAGTGTTATTGTCTAAAAACGTATTCAGGTGTTTTCTAACGAACTCAAATAAAAATTCCGAACTACATACAACATTATTAAATTTGGGTAATTTTTTTATTTTAACTGAATAATAATCTAAATTAACCTTGTTCCCTGAAGCAGCACAAATTTTTAAAATATGCCAGTTAAATAGTGTTAGTGGGGACTGAGTTTTTGCTCTATTTTTCACATTTTCTGAAACTGTGGTGTTTTTCATGGGATCAAATAGTATTAAATCATTCCAATCTGTTGGACACTCACTACAAACTGTTTTGGAGCATGTGAAAACAGCGCTTCCATCTTCCTCGCTATCCCACCATGTTAAAGTGTTACTTGGTTTTTGTATTTGCTCCCATTGTGATTTTGCCAAATGCGTTTGGTTTGCATAATCCATTAAATTATCACTTGTGCTTTTTGCTATGGCAGGGAAGGTATGTTCTAACTTAAATGCGCCATGCCCAAGTTCGTGCGCTATATCTGTTACTGTTGCCACCGATGTTACAAAACCAACGGCCCTACCACGCACCATGTAACCTTGTAATAATGGGTTACTAAAGTTTGATACTACAAAAATGTAATAGGCATTTTTATCATACAAACTGTCTTTTTTCTTATAAGCATCTCTTAACGCACGCATCTCGGTACTATACTTGCTCATCAATTTAGCATCTGCTTCCTGCAATCCATCATTACCTAAATCAAACGTAAAATTAGGGGCTGAGGTTACCGTAAAACTTGTATTTGCCTGCTTATAAATATCGTTTAAACCAGCCCCCACCTGGCCTCCCCCAAGGGGGAGGGAAGCACCATTTACAGGCACCAGTACCACTTTTTTACTTACTTTGTTTAGGCTAATAATGTTTAGTTTGCCTATTTTTTGGTTGTTGTACCAAGCATAAATGCAATCAGCATTGGGAGGTATGTTTGTTATTTCAAAAGCTGTATTGTTGTTTATGCTTGTTTTTGTTAAGGTAGCGCCGCCTTTTGTTTTAAATACCAATTGGGTTGCATTAAAATTTTGTATGGTGTAGGTGGCAATTACCCTATCGTTTTGGTTAATGCCATTGCCTATACTTTTGTTGGGTACAAAATAATTTTTACCGTTGTTTAATTTTATACATTCATACTCTTCGGTAAAAGCGGGGTACTCTTTACTATCAAAGCCAAAGTTTTGGTTAGGGGCTTTTGCAAATTGTACCATTAATGTATTTGTTGCGGCTAAGTTATCGTTACTTAAATTTAAATAACTGGTAGGGCCTGTAACGGTTGGTGGCGAGCCTGCATTAACTACGTATTGGTTGCCTTCGCCATCACGTATTACTAATGGTAGTTTAGTGGTATCTATTGGGGTGCAAATGGGTGTTATATTATCTATAGTAGTGTAACAGTATTGGTTGTTGTTTATGTATACACTGTCTAAGGTGCCGTTTATATAGGTGGCATTGGTTAAAACAGTATAGCTAATGTTTGTGTTTATTGTTACAGAAACATTTTTTGCTTTTGGATTTATTGTGTAGGTTGCACTAGCATTTGAAACACAATTAAAAAAGCATAAAAGCGCAATAAGTAAAAGCTTATCTATTTTGTAAGTATTTTGTTTTATTTTCAATTTAATTTTAATACTTAAATTTTATTTATTGTGTCCACTTTTCGTTAGTAATTCCAAAATTGAATTAAACCATATTAATGCAAATAATGGAATTTTAATTTTACTAAATATTGATGATTTTATTTTCAAATTTAATTTTCTGGGAAATAATCTAAATAATTAAATACAGAAATTGATTTTCCCATATTTTCGTCTTCGTATTTAATTTCGGTATTCGATATTCTATCTGAAAGAAGGGACTCATACATTAGCCAATCTTTAACGTTCTTATTAAATTTATAACTTAATTTTTTGTATTGATTTGGCTCGCCAGCATATATCTCTAAGGTAATTGTATCATTATTAATTGTTAATTCACTTAAAGGATTACGCTCTAAAAATCTATAGTAAATTTTTGTTAGTTTATCTATTTTCTTGGTTATGCCTTTTTTTCGTCTTTTAAGATAATCTATGTGTATCGGAAATAAATTGCCACATTTTTTGAATAAAGTCCATTTGCAAATTAGAGGATATAAAAATATTTTGTACATTTGTTATAATGAAAAAATACCTTTTCATAATTTTAAGTTTTATTTATCTGATTGTTACATCAGGTTTTACTCTTAATTATCATTATTGCGGGGGTAAACTAAAAAAAGTTTCTTTTGTTTCAAATAACGAAAAAGGTTGTTGTGGCAATAAAATGAAAAGCAAAGGTTGTTGCAAGGATAAACACAGTTTTTTTAAAGTAAAAGATAATCATAAACTTGGCAATAGTGTAAATTTAAGTACCAATAACTTTAAAATTATTGATGAAGCATTAATTACAACTGAAGTTTTTAAAGTGTCTAACCAAAGTTTTATTTTACAAATATTAAACTGTTATTCTCCTCCCGTCGTCGTCGGAAAACCCTTATATATTAAAAATAAGGTAATATTAATCTGATTTTTCTTTAATACAATAATTTCCCAACTTTAATTAGTTAGGGAATTTTTGTGCTTGTATTTAATCGAACTTAATTTTAGTATCAATCATCTTAATTAAAAAATAAAACAAAATCAAAATGAAAAAAATATTTATATCACTTTTCGCTATTACTTCAATTTCAGTTTCTGCTCAAATTCCAAACAATAGTTTTGAAAACTGGACAACTGTTAGCACATATTCCAATCCTACAAGTTGAGATCAATTAAACGCAATGACTTCAAGTATGAGCATTTATACAGCAACAAAAGGTACTGGTGGTGCAACAGGAGGTGGCGCATCATATTTAAAATTAATTTCTAAAACGGTTGGGACAATGGGTGTAGTACCTGGAGTTGCAGTTAGTGGGGTTTTAGATATGACTACGTTTAAAGCAAAATCAGGTTTTGCGTTTGCGCAACAACCTCAAAAATTAACTGGTAATTGGCAATATATGGCTTATGGAGCTGATGCTGGTTTTGTGGCAGTATATTTAACTAAATGGAACTCAATGATGATGGTGCGTGATACCGTTGCTAAAGCAATGCAAAATTTATCGGGTATGGTAATGAGTTGGGCTAACTTTAATTTAAACTTAACTTATATGAGTTCGGCAATACCTGATAGTGCAATTATTATACTTTCTTCAAGCGGTGCTATACCAGTTAATAACAGTTATTTATATGTAGATAATTTATCGTTTAGCGGCGCAGTAACAGGACTAAAATCTTCCGAAAATATTATTTCAAATATTTCTGTTTTCCCTAATCCAACTACAGAAAATATTACCGTACAATTAAATGTGCAAAAAACATCCGTTGTTAAAATTCAATTAATTGATGTAACTGGCAAATTAATAAAAGAAACAAACGTTGGAGAAATAATTGGAAAATTTGAAACAACTATAAACACAGTTGGAATAAAAGAAGGCACTTATTTCTTAAAAGTAATTTCAAAGGACGCAGTTGAAATTAAAAAAATTATAATTCAATAAAACTTTAACCATTAAAAACACAAATTATGAAATCAAAAATCATCACACTAACTTTAGCTGTTACATCTTTTTTTACAGCTCAAAAAGCAAATGCTCAAACTAATGCTATGGATTTTACAATGGTAGATTGCAGTACGGTAGCAGCAACCCACAATTTATTTGCTGACCTTAACGCCGGAAAAGCCGTTATTATTGAATATTTTATGACAAGTTGTGCATCTTGTCCTGCCGCTGGTTCAAAATTAGAAGCTATGAAATCCAATTTATTGGCGCAATATCCGGGTAAAATAAAATCGTATGCTTTTGCATTTAATAATTCTTACTCCTGTTCAACAGTAAATAATTGGGTAACATCAAACGGCTTTACTTCCATTCCGTCTGATAGCGGTGCTACGCAAGTTGCTTATTATGGTGGAATGGGAATGCCTACTATTATAATTGCAGCGGGTACAAATCATAAACTATTAGGCTCGCCTTACGTTGGTTTTAGTACGTCTGATACAAGTATTATGGCTAATGATATTCGTACGTTCTTAAATTCTCCTACAGGTATAAACGAATACAAAAACAACATTACCAAATTAAATGTTTATCCTAACCCAACAAGTAGCGAATTAAAAATAAGTTTTAATTTAAACGAAACGTCAAATGCCTTAATTGAAGTAATGGACATTACAGGTAGAATTGTAAAAACCTTATTAAATGAAAAAGTTAATGCAGGTATTTCTACTAAAACATTTAATGTATCGAGTTTAGAGAGCGGTAATTATTTTATAAGAATAAACGCTAATGGACAAATGACACAAAAAAAATTAAACATTATACATTAATAAAATAGTATTTACAAATGCAAAAATTACTCCTAAAAAATAAATTTACTGCTATGGTTTTTGCCATAGCAGTATTTAATTCATTTGGTCAAAACGCATTATTTATTCCCGATACATTAAGCGGTACTGTTTTTAACTTAAGCGTTCAAAATGGCACTAAGCAATTTTTCGGTACAAATAATACGCCCACTTATGGCTATAATGGAAATTTTTTAGGACCAACGCTTCTAATCAAAAATAACGATAGCATAACCTTAAACATTACAAATAATTTAACGCAAAAAACAACTGTGCATTGGCATGGTTTTCACGTTGCCCCTCAAAACGATGGCGGTCCGCACCAAATAATTAATATAGGCGCAACATGGAGTCCAAAATTTAAAATGCGTAATGAAGCTGCTACATTTTGGTATCATCCGCATGGCGATACAAAAACCGAAATTCAAATTTCTAAAGGTTTGGCAGGTATGATTATAGTAAGAGATAATATCGAAGCTACTTACACTTTGCCTCGCAAATATAAAATTGATGACTTTCCTTTAATCGTTCAATCAAAAGCATTTGATGTGTTATATCAATTTGCAACTGCCACTCACGAAGACAGTATTATGATGGTAAATGGCACTATAAAACCATTTTTACAAGTACCTAAACAAGTAGTACGTTTGCGACTTGTAAATGCTTCGGCAGATAGAACATATTATTTTGGCTTATCCGATAATTCTAATTTTAATTTAATTGCAAGCGATGGCGGTTTATTATCACAACCTTATTTAACTAACCGAGTTAGATTATCAACTGGCGAAAGAGCCGAAATATTAGTAAATTTTAATAACTACACACTTGGACAACAAATTTATTTAAAAAGCTATGCTTCGCAATTACCAAAAGGAATTATAGGTGCTGATTCTGTTGGTACACCTGCAATTTTAATGGCAGAGGGGTATTATTCAAATCCTTTAAACGGTAAAGATTTTAATGTGTTACGTTTTGATGTGGTTGCACAAACGGCAAATCCTGTTTTAACTATACCCACAACTTTTGCGCCTAAAATACCTTTATTAGAAAGCTCTGCAAATGTTCATAGAAACTTAAATTTTTCGCCTGACACTTTATTTAGCGGACAGCAAGGCAAAGTAGATGGTCCTTTTTTTATTAATAATAAATCATTTAATATGGATAGCATTAATATTAAAACCTATCTTAATAATACTGAAGTATGGAAATTAAGCAACAACACAATGGTAGCACATCCTTTTCATATTCACGACATTCAGTTTTATGTGTTAGATATTAATGGCTTGCCACCACCGCCCCAATATCAAGGTTTAAAAGATGTTATTTTAGTTCAACCAAAAGATACCATTCGCTTTATAACCAAGTTTACAAATTTTGCCGATGCTACTGTTCCGTATATGTACCATTGCCATTTATTACACCATGAAGATGAGGGTATGATGGGTAGTTTTTTAGTGTTAGATCCTAATGCAATTGGAATTAAAGAGTTAAATAATAGTCAAAATGATATTTCAATTTATCCAAATCCAGCAACAGATTTAGTAACCATAAATTTAAAAGAGTTAAAAATTGCACAGCAACTCGATATGATTGTTTACGATGTATTGGGAAAAATAATTTATTCATCAAAAATAAATTCAAATTTTTTTAATATCAATACTAAGAATTGGCAAAGGGGAATTTATAATATTTCTATAACGCAAAATAACATTAGCACTCATAAAAAATTAATACTTAATTAATATGAAAATTTTAAAGCACTTAGCAATTGTATATTTAGCATTAACACTAACATTTTGCGGAAATAAAACCGAAAATACAAGTACCATAAGTAAAACCGAAATTGTAAATGGTATAGCTACATCAACTTTTAAAGTATGGGGCAATTGCGAAATGTGTAAGGAAACAATTGAAAATTCACTTAAAGTAGATGGTATAAACAAAGCTGATTGGAGTACTGAAACTAAAATGATAAACGTTTCTTACGATACTGCAAAAATTAACCTCGACCATATTCAAAAAAATATTGCATTGGTTGGTTACGATAATGAAAAGTATAAAGGTGATGATAAAGCATATAGCGGATTACCTGATTGTTGCCAATACGATAGAAAATAATTTTAAATAGTATAAAATGAAAAATATAAATACAACTAAAACCTTGCTGATTATTGTAACTGCAATTACATTATTTTCATGTAAAAAAGATACAATTGTTGAACAAACACCAGCAATTACAGAGCCAACAACCACTACTGTAAAATTAAATTTTACAAACGTTGTAGATAACTCAGTTCTAAAAATTTCTTCGGATGATGCCTATACTATAACAACGCCCAAATACCTTAATGAGTTTGGCGATACATTTGCGGTATCGAGTTTTAAATATTACATATCAAATATTAAACTAAAAAAAAGCAATGGTACTTATTTTGTTGAACCCGAAAGTTATCATTTAATTGATGCAGGCGATACCAACACAACCTGTAAAATAAATATTGCAAATGTGCCTATTGATAATTATGTAAGCATAGAATTTTTATTAGGAATAGATAGTACAAGAAATGTTAGTGGCTCACAAACAGGCGATTTAGACCCTGCCAATGGAATGTATTGGGCTTGGAATCAAGGTTATATATTTATGCGTTTTTTTGGTTATAGTTCTTATGCGCCACAAAATATAAGCCATAATATTACTTACGAAATTGGCGAATATACATCTGCCAGTAAAATTAGTTTGCCGTTTGCTTCAACTAATTTTAATTCACAAAACAACGGTAATTCTATAATATATTTAAAATCCAACTTGGCAGAAGTATTTAAAAGCCCTAACAATATTAGCTTTAATCAATTAAACATTGCTATGGTTCCACGCCATTTCCGCCCCTTAGTAGAAAATTATGGTGATATGTTTAGTATTGAAGCAATTAAATAAAATTAAAAAAAAGCATAACAAAAATGAAAGACGTACCATTTATTTATTTTTGTTTTTTTGCCACACACTTATTTAGTTGTACTTATGATATAGCAAAAATTGCTCCGTCAAAAAAAACATTTGATTGTAACGCTCAATCAATTACTTACAACTCGCATATTAAAAATATATTAAACCAAAGTTGTGCCTTAGCTTGTTGCCACATAGGCACAAACTCATCGGGAATAGTATTAGATACTTACACTTCTGCTAAAACAGAATTTCAATTGGGTAACTCATTTTGTACTATAAATTTTGGTAACGGATGTAAGCCAATGCCATACCCTATTGGTACAGCTAAATTATCCGATTCAATAATTCAAATTTTAAATTGTTGGAAAGATAAAGGCTTTCCTAATTAATAAAATGAAACTTTACATAAAAAATATGGTTTGTTCTCGCTGTATTATGGCTGTTACTGCTATTTTGGAACAAAACCAAATAAAACCATTAAGTATTATATTAGGCGAAGTGGTCTTATCACAAACAGAAATTTCCATTTATAAAAAAGAACTTATAAATAGTGATTTGTTAAAAATTGGCTTTGAAATAATTGAAGATAAAAAAAGTAGAATAATCGAAAAAATAAAAAATATAATTATCGAACACGTACATCATATTGACGATAACACTAAGCTAAATCTTTCTCATTTTTTGGCGCAAAAATTAAATTACGATTATAGCTATTTAAGTAATTTATTTTCGGAAGTTGAAAATACTACAATAGAAAAATATTTTATAGCCCAAAAAATAGAAAGAGTTAAAGAATTGTTAGTTTACGACGAATTTTCAATTTCACAAATTGCCGATATGTTAGATTACAGCAGCGGCGCATACCTCTCAAGTCAATTTAAAAAAATTACAGGCTTTACGCCCACTTTTTACAAAACATTAAAAGAAAACAAACGAATAAAAATAGAGGAACTGTGAATGTTATAAATTGTATCCATAATTACATAAACCTTATTTTTTAAGCGAAGTAACTTTGTATCATAAAATTAAAATACTATGACACACACATACAAAGTAATAGGAATGACCTGCACGAGCTGCGAAGCAAAAGTAAAAAGCAGTTTATTAACACTACCCGATATTACAACTGCCGAGGTTTCTAAAGAAAATAATACAGCAATAATTACAATGGAAAAACATATTAACTTAAATACTTTGCAGGCAGCTTTAGGAGGAGAAAAAAGTAAATATCAAATCTCTTCAACACAGCATAGCGAAGTTGCCGAACAAGCAAAAAGTTGGTTACAAACTTACCGCCCCATTTTGTTAGTGTTTGGGTATATTATTTGCATAACACTATTAGTTCAATATGTGAATGGTTCTTTTAATTGGATGCAATGGATGAATCAATTTATGGCAGGTTTCTTTTTAGTATTCTCGTTCTTTAAATTATTAAACTTAAATGGCTTTGCAGAAAGTTATGTAATGTATGATGTGGTAGCAAAAAAGTTTAATTTTTGGGCATATATTTACCCCTTTATTGAATTGGGATTAGGCTTTGCATACCTCGTTAATTACGAACCATTAATAGTTAATTGTATAACATTTAGTGTAATGAGTATTAGTATAATTGGTGTTTTAAAAAGCGTTTTAAATAAAAAGAAAATTCAGTGCGCTTGTTTAGGCGCAGTATTTAATTTACCAATGAGTACAGTAACTGTAATTGAAGATTTAATAATGATTGCAATGAGTGCCGTTATGCTTTTAAAAATTATTTAACTAAAAATAAAATAAATTAACTATAAAAAATAAACAATGAAATCTATAACAAAAATAATTTCGACAATAATCGCTGTACTTTTTTATACTAGCGGTACAGCACAAATTAAAAACTCAAAAACAGAAACCATAAAAGTTTATGGTAATTGTGGAATGTGTAAAGCAACTATTGAAAAAGCAGGAAATTTAAAAAAAACCGCTAAAGTAGTTTGGAGCGAAGAAAGTAAAATGGCAACATTAACGTACGATTCAAAAAAAACAAATCAAGAAGAAATACTTAAGCGTATTGCATTAGCCGGTTACGATAGCGATAATTTTTTAGCACCCGACAATGCTTATGCTAAACTCCCCGAATGTTGCAAATATGAAAGAGTGAAAAAGGTCGTTTCAAAAAAACAATCTGTTAAAGAAGATAATACAGCTTCAGTTACAACACATACTAATCAGCAAACGTATGCTTTAAAAATAGTATTTGATAAATATTTTTTATTAAAAGATGCTTTAGTAAAAACAGACGCTAATACAACTTCTATTAAAGCAATAGATTTATTAGCAGCCATAAATTCTATAAAAATGGAAACATTAAAAGCAGAGGAACATAGCGCATGGATGAATGTGTTAAATCCCTTAAAAGAAAAAAGTAAGCTAATAAGCGAAACAAAAGATATTGAAAAACAACGAATGGCTTTTATTACTTTATCTACTAATATCTACGATTTACTTAAAGTATCTAAACAACCCGAAACAATTTATTACCAGCATTGCCCAATGTATAACGATGGCAAAGGTGCTGATTGGTTGAGCAAGGAAAGTGCAATTAAAAACCCTTACTATGGCTCGCAAATGATGACCTGTGGTAAAACTATGGAAACAATTAAATAATTATGATATTTCTTAAAAGTTGTTTTAAAAAAATAATTTCAAAAAAGCAGTTATCAATATTACTATTATTAATAACTAAAATTTTATTCGCACAAAAAACCGTTCGTTACGATTTATACATTCGTGATACAATCGTAAACTTTACGGGTAAACCAAAAAGAGCCATTGCCGTAAACGGACAAATACCCATGCCTACACTTACGTTTACAGAGGGCGACACCGCAGAAATATGGGTACATAATGAGTTAAACGAAAGTACGTCTTTACATTGGCATGGATTGTTTTTACCAAATAAAGAAGATGGTGTGCCTTATCTTACACAACTTCCTATTAAACCACATACAACACATTTGTATAAGTTTCCAATCATACAACACGGTACACATTGGTATCATAGCCATTCAGGCTTACAAGAACAAATTGGAATGTATGGTTCGTTTATTATGAATAAAAAAGCCCCCTCTCCCACGGAGAGGGCGGGGGGTGAGGCTTTTAGAAAAGGCATCGACGATATCCCATCTATTCCAGTTGTATTAAGCGAATGGACAAATTACAATCCAAAAAATGTACACCGTATGTTACACAATGCTACGGATTGGTTTGCAATAAGAAAAGGAACTACTCAAAGTTATGCCGAAGCTATAAAGCATAAACATTTAAAAACGAAATTGAAGAATGAATGGAAACGAATGTTAGCTATGGACGTGAGCGATGTGTACTACGATAAATTTTTAATGAATGGAAAAAATGAAAGCCAATATCCCTCTCCTTTGGAGAGGGCGAAGGGTGGGGCTTTTAAGGGAGGGGATAAAGTGCGTTTACGAATTTCCAACGGCGGAGCATCTACGTATTTTTGGTTAACGTATGCAGGCGGAAAAATGACTGTGGTTGCTAACGATGGAAATGATGTAGAACCTATTGAAGTAGATAGATTAATTATTGCAGTTTCCGAAACGTATGATATTATTGTTACCATCCCAAACGATAGTACTGCTTACGAATTTTTAGCAACCTCCGAAGACCGAATTAAATCAACTTCTTTATATTTAGGTAGTGGCATTAAACAATTAATTTCTCCTTTGCCAAAATTAAAATATTTTGAGGGAATGAAAATGATGAATGGCATGATGAAAATGAACGGTAATTTAGACGATATGAATATGCAAATGAGCCTTAATCAAATGGATATGAATGTAGTAATGTATCCCGAAATTACTGGCGAGGAATATAAAAAAAGTGTTGAGAAAATGCCAAATATACAAATGGACAGTAGTGATAAAAAAATGAATCACGATAGGAAAGGAATGAATCATAGCAATATGAAGATGTATAACTCAAATGAACTTAGTGATATTACTACTTTAAATTACTCAATGCTAAAATCGCCAATTAAAACAATTCTTCCAAAAGATGCTCAAGTAAAAGAATTACACTTTGAACTTACAGGAAATATGAACCGATATGTGTGGAGTTTAGATAACAAAGTTGTATCTGAAGCCGATAAAATTTTAATTAAAAAAGGCGAAAATATAAGAATAGTTATTTATAACGGCTCTATGATGCGCCACCCTATGCACTTACACGGACACGATTTTAGATTACTGAATGGACAGGGAGAATACGCACCATTAAAAAACATAGTTGATATTATGCCTATGGAAACCGATACCTTAGAGTTTAATGCAAATGCAGATGGCGATTGGTTTTTTCATTGCCATATTTTATACCACATGATGAGTGGAATGGGGCGTGTATTTAGTTACGAAAATCAAGCACCAAATCCATTAATTCCAAAGCCCAAATATGCGTATCGTAAATTAAAAAGCGATGATAGAAAATTTCATTTTATGGGCGAAAACGATATTGCTACTAATGGAAACGATGGAATGGCAATGCTACAAAACACACGTTGGAGTTTAATGTCAGAATGGAGATTAGGCTACATGGATGAACACGGATATGAAGTAGAAACGCATCTCGGTCGCTACATTGGTAAAATGCAATGGTTTATGCCGTT
The DNA here is from genome assembly GCA_043772435.1 of Bacteroidota bacterium. Classification (GTDB taxonomy): domain Bacteria; phylum Bacteroidota; class Bacteroidia; order B-17B0; family Aurantibacillaceae; genus Aurantibacillus. The sequence continues at coordinate 22,891 of JAYVGH010000044.1, read as the reverse complement.
TATTGGTTACGATTATCGTTACAGAAAACGAGATGGGCAAATTAATTATCAAGAAAGTAATATCTTCAATCAATCAGATACTAAAGATACCCGTCAAGCCTTTTCAATTGGTTTTCAATACACTTTACCTATGTTAGTTCATTTTGAAGCAGAAGTTTTTACAGATAAAACAATTCTTTTGCAACTAAAACGAGAAGATATACCAATTACTAAAAAGTTAAGATTTGGATTTATGCTTAATACTGACAAAGAATATATGGTTGATTTGCGTTATATCCTAAACAAAAATATGGGAATTAGAACCCATTATGATAGTGATATGGGATTTGGGATTGGGCTTAGTTTAAATTATTAGGTTTTTACCAAAATCATAAAATTCTGTAAGGAAATAAATCCCCACTAATTTTGTGTAAGGAGAATATCCCAATTTTTGAAACATTCATGTTCTTTATACACACACTGTGTGTGAATTATATTTCTTATTTACATTAATATGTAATTCGTTGGCATAATAATAGAAGGATATTTACTGTTGTGAAAATTCTTTCACATCTAAAATTTAGAAAAATGGACAAACAAAAATGTATTGACGCTTGCTTAGCGTGCTGTGTTGCTTGCGAAGCCTGTGTAACAGATTGCATTAGTCATGACCATAAGGAATGTATTACCTCATGTCGTGATTGCGCTGATATTTGCGCTTTATGCGCTCGCTTATGTGCAAGAGGTTCAAAGTATTCAAACGAATTATGTGCTCTATGTGCAAAAGTTTGTAAAGCTTGTTCTGAAGAATGCGCCAAACATTCAGCTCATCATGAAACTTGCAAAGTTTGCGCTGAAGCCTGTAAAAAATGTGCTGAAGCCTGTGCTTAATTAAAGCCAAGAGGGAAATTATATTTCTCTTTTTTTGATTTATTAAACGGGTAACAGCGGTACTGAAAACCGAGAAACAGCGGTTCTGAATATTATTAAAAAATTAATTATTATGAAAACTAAAAAAACAATTGCTACCCTATTTGCTGCAATGCTTATAATGGTATTATGCTTTACTACTACTAAGGCATCGGCTCAAACAGCAACAAAAATGAAAGAATGTTGTATGATGAAAGATGGCAAAATGATGCATCATAAAGATGGAGTAACAATGCCAATGGATAAAGATATGACCATGAAAAATGGCACAGTATGTATGGTAAATGGCGAATGCGTTATGAAAGACGGAAAAAAAATGACCATGAAAGAAGGCGAATGTATGGATACGAATGGCAAAATGGATAAGTGCAAAAAGCACGATCCTAAAGCAACTGTTTATACTTGCCCAATGCACCCCGAAGTTACTTCTAATAAAGCTGGCAATTGCCCTAAGTGTGGTATGGCAATGACAGTAAAAAAATAATTTTTTGCATTTGTAATTAATTGAAGGGGCTTAATAGCCCCTTTTTTTATAAATCATATTTATAAGCTTATACCGTCATAATATTTGCAAAAACTAAAAAAGGCTTTTTGCAGATTATGAGCCAATTTTAAATCATAGTGGCACAAAAGTGATAAACTAAGTTCTCTAATAAAACGGGTTATCTGAAAAAATCGAATAATCCTTTTTTCACTACTGTCCAACTGTGAATGTAGTAAAATCTTTGCAAGCCACAATATTATTGAATTAGGTTAGAAATATATCGTTTTAATTCAGAAAGTATTTCAATGTCCTTTAGTAACTGGTTCGAGATTTTGTCAGTTAAGTCCACTCGAAGGTAAGGACTGTGATATTCACAGTCCTTATTTTTTTATTACCTTAAAAAGCCCTGTTATCAGTACATACGGGCTTTCTGTTTTTCATTACAACCATTGCCAAAATGATAATAAAAGAATTTACCACCCGCTCTTTAACTTTAGATAAAATTTTTATTGGCAACGAGATTGATAAAACAACAAATACCAACTTCAAACGCAAGTATTTATAGCGATTCACAAAGTTGTTGCTACAAAAAACCGCGTTTTTTTTAATAGTTTATGACCTTTTTGAATATATTTGCTCACAATATAAAATATGTTTATCTTACAAACTGGATAAGCCTTAACTCCACCCCCGCAAATTATAAAATGGAAGGAAATAAAACATTACATATATTGCTTGCTGATGATGATGAGGATGACCGTTCCTTTTTTCAGATGGCACTTGATAAGCTGGAATTTCCCGGTAATTTGAAAACAGTGCGTGACGGCGAGCAGCTAATGGATTATCTAGATGAATATTCCGATTCCCTTCCTGACGTTCTGTTTCTGGATTTGAATATGCCTAGAAAAAATGGCTCAGAATGCCTGATGGAGATTAAGGCAAGTGATAAATTAAAACAGCTTCCGGTAGTAATATATTCTACCTCAATAAATGATACCATAGGAAACGTATTATACAATCATGGCGCACATTATTACGTTGGAAAATGTGAATTTAACGAACTCACAAAGCTGCTGCAAAGAGTTCTGTCTGAAATGATTCATACAAAGTTCGTCAGGCCCAAAAGGGATAGTTTTGTTGTCAACTTTGTTAAAGTTTAATGCCTGAGTATTTGATTTTGGTATGCGCGTAGTATTAACGCATTGTTAGATTTTTTTATGAAAGAAATAATAAAAGATAAAAAGGCTACCCTTGATTTTGTTGCTGGAGCTGGGGAAATAGGAGAGCGCATCCTCAATTTTGATTGGAGCAAAACTCCTCTTGGTTCACCGCAAACTTGGTCACAAAGTTTACAAAGCACTATCAGCATCGTGCTTGCTAATCGTTTTCCGATGCTGCTTTGGTGGGGCCCTCAATATATTTCACTTTACAACGACGCGTACGCGCCCATTTTAGGTGATAAACACCCCAAGGCTTTAGGCATGCCTGTAAACGAATGTTGGAGTGAAATATGGGATATTCTTAAGCCGCTTATTGACACTCCTTTTCATGGCGGCTCATCTACCTGGATAGAGGATTTTCAGGTTTTGCTCAACCGTAAAGGTTTCCTTGAGGAAGCTCATTTTACGGTAGCTTACAGCCCTGTGCCCGACAAAACAGTATCAGGTGGCATTGGCGGAGTACTGGCTTCTGTGCATGAGATAACCGATAAAATTATTAATGAAAGAGCGCTTACAACCTTGCGCGAATTAGTTGCTGTAACTTTTAAAGAAAAATCGCTCGATGTAGTTTACCGCAATGTGGCCGAAGCTTTGGGAAAGAATCAAAAAGACTTTCCGTTTGTATTAATATATAAAATTACAGGTGATGAAAATACCTTTACCGTTGCTGCATCAGCCGGCATCGGTAAAAACAACAATGTTTTTCCTGATGTTATTGATATATCAAAACCAACAGCAATAACCAAAGATTTTTGTGAAGCATTTCGGGAAAATAAACTCATAGTGAGCGAAATAAAAATAGAAGATATAATTCTTCCTAAAGGCGAATGGGAAATTGCTCCGTCACAATTTGTGCAAATACCCGTTAGTATTTTAGGAGCCGGTTATCCGTATTGTATTATTACCGCTGCATTAAATCCTTTCCGAAAGTTTGATGATCCCTACAAAGAATTTTGCCAGCTAATTGGCGATCGAATTTCCATCGAAATAAACAAAATGCTTGCGCTTGAAGAAGAAACAAAACGCGCCGAAGCATTAACTGAAATTGACAGAGCTAAAACTGTTTTTTTTACGAACATCAGCCATGAATTTCGTACACCGCTTACACTTATGCTTAGTCCGCTTGAAGAATTATTAAATCAGAAAAAAAGTAATTTCAGCGAAAGCGAAAAGCAAAACATTGAAACTACACACCGCAATGCAATGCGTTTGCTAAAACTGGTAAACACGTTGCTCGATTTCAGCCGTATTGAAAGCGGAAAACAACAGGCAGTTTTTAGCTTGGTAAACATTGCCGCACTCACAAAAAATCTTGCATCCAATTTCCGTTCTGTAATAGAAAAAGCAGAATTGAAGTTGATTGTTAAAGCCGACACCATCATTAAGCCCGTGTATGTGGATAAGCAGATGTGGGAAAAAATTGTTTTCAATCTTTTGAGCAATGCTTTTAAATACACACTTAAAGGAGAAATTACGGTGGAGCTTTTAGAAGAAAAAGATTTTGTTGTTTTAAAAATTAAAGATACAGGTCTTGGAATTCCCGAAAACGAATTACCCAAAATGTTCAACCGTTTTCACCGTGTTCCGAATATAAATGGCAGAACGCATGAAGGTACAGGAATTGGATTGTCACTAATAAAAGAGCTGGTTAAGATGCATCATGGAACAATTGGTGTTGCGAGCACGTTTAATGAGGGAAGTGTATTCACAGTAAAAATTCCTACCGGTAAAGAACATCTTGGCGCGCATCAGATTTCAAAAACAGAAAATGATACAAACGAAATCACTTCCAATATTTATGTTGAAGAAGTAGCAGCTCTAATTGATTCGGGCGAAGGAAAGAAGAAAAGTTTAGAGATTGTAAAGCATGGAGGACAACTTGCTACTGTTTTAGTTGTTGACGACAATGCAGACATGCGTGAACACATTCGTTCCATTTTGTCAAATGATTTTTATGTTATTACTGCCAACAACGGAATTGATGCTTTGCACAAGATGAAAGAAACTGTTCCGTCATTGGTGCTGTCAGACATTATGATGCCTGTGATGGATGGCATTGGGTTATTGAAAGAAATAAGAAGCAACAAAGCTACTGCAACTATTCCAGTAATCTTTCTTACCGCGCGTGCCGGTGAAGAATCAAAAATTGAAGGATTGGAAACAGGTGCTGATGATTATCTTGTAAAACCTTTTTCGGCAAAAGAATTACTGTCAAGGATTAAAGCCCAAATAAAAATTGTAAAGTTGCGGCAGTCGCTTGAGGGCAATGTGCGCAATTTATTTATGGAAGCGCCCGCGCTTATCTGCGTGTTTCGTGGTCCGCAACATGTGTATGAACTTGCTAATGAAAAATATTTGAAGCTTATCGGAAATAAAGATATTTTAGGAAAACCAGTACGGGAAGCATTGCCTGAAGCGAATGGGACAGAGATTTTTGAACTTTTAGATAGTGTTTATTCAACAGGAGAACCTTTTATTGGTAATGAATTGCCTATGAGGTTAGATAGGGGAAACGGTAGGTGGGAAGAAACTTACTTCAACTTTGTTTACCAGCCATCTCATAACAGTGAAGGGAAAATAGATGGAATACTTGCCCATGGAGTTGATGTTACCGAACAGGTTATCACAAGAAAAAAAATTGAGGAGAGTGAAAAGCAACTTGAACAAAAAGTAATTCAACGTACTGAACAATTAGAAGAAAAAAACGCTGAGCTTCAAAAAATGAACAAGGAGTTGGAAACTTTCACTTATATATCGAGCCATGACTTACAGGAGCCATTGCGTAAAATTCATGATTTTGTAAGTTTGATACATAATAAAGAAAATGAAAACTTATCGGAACAAGGTAAATATTATTTGCAAAGAACCTCAGAAACAGCTAAACGAATGCGGGTACTCATAGACGATTTGTTAGCGTATTCACGCACTAATAGCGCGGAGCGGAATTTTGAAAAAACAGACCTCAATAAAATGGCTGAAGAGGTAATAGCCGATTTTAAAGAAACTCTTGAAGAAAAAAAGGCAGTTATAAAAGCTGATGGACTTTGTGAAGTAAACATCATCCGCTTTCAGTTTCGTCAGCTTATACACAATCTTATCAGTAACTCGCTCAAATTTGCCCATACTGAAAGACCTCTTCGCATAATTGTAAAAAGCGAAACCATACTCAACAATAAACTAAATAATAATAACCTTTTACCTGAAATCTTATACTGCCATATTACTGTTTCTGATAACGGCATTGGCTTTAATCCACAATACAATGAACGCATTTTTGAAGTATTCCAGCGGCTTCATAGTAAAGAAGAGTATAGTGGTACAGGTATCGGTCTTGCCATCTGTAAAAGAATTGTTGAAAACCACAATGGCATTATTACCGCCACAGGAAAAGTAAATGAGGGTGCAAGGTTTGATATATATATCCCACTTTAATGGTCTAAAATATTACGCTTTAAGCTCGTAATATTTTAGTATCCTTTAGTGGTTGGTTAAAGATTTTGTCAGTAAAGTTCACACTAAAAATTAAAAAGCCTTTCAATAACTTTGTCGGGCATTTTAATTAAATGTTTTTAATAGTAATAAATAGGTTTAATTATAGGTATTCTAACAAATCATAAGGTGTATTAATTACTTCAACGTTTAGTTTATTTTTTAAGTAATTTGTAATATCTGTATTTCCACTTATTAATACTTTAATATTTTCGTTTAAAGGCACGTGTTTTTTAAAGTCGGCATACACTTGTTTAGGGTTTTGGGGTAATGTAAAAAATGTAAGTAATACGTTTGGTTTAGTATGGTTTAAAACCATAGAAATATTTTCGTAAGGCACATCAGTCCCTAAGTAAATCGTTTCATGACCTTTTGAACGTATTATATAATTTGCAAATAAGAGGCTTATTTCATGCAGTTCGGTTGGCACTAATAATAAAAGAAATTTCTTTTTTTTATTTTTTACCAATGGTAATGCATCAGTGGCGGCCATTATTTTGCGTTTAATTAAACAGGATGCAAAATGTTCCTGCACCGGGCTTAAGTTGTTAATAATCCATAGTAAACCAATTTTATTAAATAAAGGGTAAAACACACGGAGCATGCCTTCAAAAAGACCACACTTATTAATAACCGTAGTGTAAATTTTTTCAAACGAGCTCTCGTCAAAATCAATCATTGAAGCAAGCAGGCTATTAATAAAAGAGGTGTAAATTACATCGTCTTGCGTGGCTAACTTTGTTTCGATAATTTTGTTGTGAAGGTCTTTTTCGCTTAAACCGGCTATTTTAGATATTTTATAACCATTAGCTAAAAGAGTAGAAACATTTAATAATTTTTTTACTTGGTCATCATTGTATCTTCTGTAATTTGTAGAGGTACGGTCGGGCTCTATCAAGTTATATCGTTTTTCCCAAATCCGTAAGGTGTGGGCTTTAATACCCGTTAACTGTTCTAAGTCAGTAATTTGATAAAATCTCATGCTATTTAATTATTTATTTATACAATTTCCCATGTATGATCGCTTAATAACCTAACAGTATCTATAAATTCTAAAGCTACAGGTTTCGATTTTCCCCATTCATTGGGTGCTATCATCATCAATTTAAATTGGTCTTCTTTTTTATATAAATGATAAGTGCCACCTATAAAAGGTTCAAAAGACATAACAGACATATATATTTTTTCACTCACCTCAATACGTTTTTTAATAATTGTTGCCTGACTAATTAATAATTCAACTTGTTTTTGAATTTGTAATAAATGCATATCGGTTTGCTCGTGCATTGCCGAAAGGGCTCTTGATTTTAATTTTCCAACATCTTCAGGCCTTATAACTACGCTACCAATAGTATGAGGATATGGAATAAGACCGGGATTTTCGGTAGTTTTATCTTTATCTATCGGATTGACCATTCTAAATCTAATTTAAAAATATAATCTTTGGTTAGTAATGCAATATTTAACGTTTAACGCTAATATTAGTAAATTAAACAATATAGAATTAATTTTGTTTAAAAATGGTGCGCCAAAAATAAGCTGTTATTGTGAAAAAAAATGAAGTAAGTATTTTTTGGTTTCGAAGAGATTTAAGGCTTAACGACAATGCGGGTTTATTTGAAGCTCTAAAAAACAATGCCTCAGTTTTACCGATTTTTATTTTTGATACTGATATTTTAAAAAAATTACCCTACGAGGATAAACGGGTTTGTTTTATTTACAATACGCTGGTTAAATTACAAACCGAATTGCTAAATGTGGGCAGTTCTTTATTAGTATTGCATGGTAACGTAATGGATGTATTTGATAAATTAATTTCAAACTATTCAATTACATCTGTTTATGCAAACCACGATTATGAGCCTTATGCCATAAAGCGTGACACTGCTATTTTTGAAGTTTTAAAAAGCAAAAATATATTATTTAAAACGTTTAAAGACCAGGTTATTTTTGAAAAATTAGAAGTTACAAAAGACGACGGTACACCTTATACAATTTTTACACCCTATTCTAAAGTATGGAAACACCGGTTTAATAAACAACTAATAACACCCTACGAAAGCGAAAATTATTTAACTAACTTTTATAAAACGCCAGCTATACTTTTTCCAACTCTAAAAGAAATAGGCTTTGCAACTCTTAATTTTAATGTTCCCTCGCCTGATATTAACGAAATATTAATTCGCCAATACCACGAAACACGCAATTTGCCTTCTGTAAACGGCACTTCAAAACTAAGCACACATCTTCGCTTTGGTACCGTAAGTATTAGAAACTTAGTTAAATATGCACTTGAATTAAATGAGCTATGGCTGAACGAATTAATTTGGAGGGAATTTTTTATGATGATATTATATAACTTTCCTTATGTTAAAACAAATAGCTTTAAGAAAAAATACGATTTTATAGTTTGGCGAAATAATGAAGATGAGTTTAATAAATGGTGTACAGGAAACACCGGTTATCCCATTGTTGACGCAGGCATGCGAGAATTAAACGAAACAGGTTTAATGCACAACAGGGTTAGAATGGTTGTTGCAAGTTTTTTAACTAAACATTTATTGATTGATTGGCGTTGGGGCGAAGCCTATTTTGCCGAAAAACTTTTAGATTTTGAATTATCTTCTAACAACGGTAACTGGCAATGGTCGGCGGGTAGTGGTTGCGATTCAGCACCTTATTTCAGAATATTTAATCCCTACGAACAAGTAAAACGATTTGATCCCGATTTAATTTACATAAAAAAATGGGTAAAAAATTTAAACGAATTAGATTATCCTGCTCCGATTGTTGAACACAAAGCGGCTAGAGAACGTGTTTTAAAAGTGTATAAGGCAACATTGGAAAATTATACCGGTTAAAAAAATGTTATTTTGTAAGTAGCACTTTTTAATAATTTAGATTGACAGTTTTAGCTCCCTTGTAAATTAAGTAGTTATAAATAGTAGTGTATAACTCTTCATCCTTTAATTTTATTGCCTTTAAATTTTTTATTAGAAATTTTTTGTCGGTCGAAATATTTTTAGTGTATCCTAAAAAACCCGGAGCTTGTGTTTGAATGGTGTAACGAATGTAAATTATTTCTGGGTTTAACGAATCGGCTCTTACAGCGTCCTCTAATAATTTTTTGCCAGAGTTAAAAGCACTTATTTGCGAAAAGGGATTTACTTTATACTTTGCGGTAGTCATTTCTGCTACTGCAAAATATGCGGTTTTTAGTGGTAAAGACAATTGGTTTGTAGTTGCAACAATAGATTTTATTTCGGTTATAGCTTTTTTTGAGGTTTCTAACAACCTAAATTCTTTACGTAATTTTTGTAAGTCGTTTGGTATTAAAAAAAATGATAGTATAAAACCGCAAAAAAATTTCATTACAACATATTTAAACTATGTTTTACATAACTGCCGGCAAATAATACCGCCTTTTGAGTATTTGGAATACGAACGCGCTCTTGTAAAATGCGCTTAGCCTCAATTTTTTTAATTTTTTTAAATAACGAGCGGTAATAAATATAAGCTACATAAACCCCTAACCGCGATTTTTTTGGTAATTGTTTTATACCTGCTAATCCTTTATCAAAATCGGCTTCAATGTCAACTTCAATTAATTTTTTAGTGGCATCGTTTAATTCGTTTATTTTAATATTGGGAAAATAAACTCTACCCATTCCAATATAATCAGCATTTAAATCGCGTAAAAAATTTATTTTTTGAAATGCCGAACCCAAAGCCATTGCAAAAGGTTTTAAATTTAAATACAAATCGTTGTTTCCTTTTGTAAACACGCGTAGGCACATCAAGCCAACTACTTCTGCACTACCTAAAATGTATTCTTTATAATCTTCTTCGGTGTATGTTTTTTTACCCAAATCCATTTCCATACTTTTTAAAAAAGTATCAATTAACTCCACTTCAATATTGTGTGTATTTACAACTTCTTGAAAACTGTTTAATATTGGGTTTAAACTTATTTTGCGTTCAATACTTAAATGAGTTTCGCGTTTAAATTCATTTAACAAAATTTCTTTGTCAAAATCATGAAAAGTATCTACAATTTCGTCTGCAAAACGCACAAATCCATAAATCCCATAAATAGGATTGTGAAGTTCTTTATTTAAAAATTTTATTCCTAAACTAAAAGAAGTACTATACTGACGTGTTACCATTTTACTGGTTTTATGACTAACTATGTCAAATATTTGTTTCATTTTGTTTAATGATTTATTTTTAAATAACAACTAAGTCGCAAAATAGTTTAAAACTTGTTTTGCCGCTAATTTACCCGAAATTAATGAAGGTGGAACCCCCGGACCAGGCACAGTTAACTGACCGGTATAAAATAAATTTTTAACTTTTTTACTCTTAATACTCGGTTTTAAATGAGCCGTTTGCATTAAGGTATTTGCTAAACCATACGCATTACCCTTAAAAGCATTGTAATCAGTAATAAAATTGCTTGGGGCATAGCTTTTAAAATGTACTATATTAGTTTCAATATCAAAATTTGTTTTTGCTTTTATACGTTCACACGCAATTTTAAAATACGATGTTCTAATTTCTTCGGTATCTTTTAAATTGGGAGCTATGGGTATCAAAATAAAAATATTTTCATGATTTGGCGGTGCAACCGTATTATCTGTTTTACTTGGGCAACATACATAAATCAGTGGTTTTTTAGGCCATTGAGGTTTAGTGTAAATTTCTTTTGAATGTTCCTCAAAATCCTCATCAAAAAATAAATTATGATGTAATAAATTATTTACATTTCCTTTTACGCCCACATAATATATAATACAACTTGGTGCCATTTTTCGATTATCCCAGTACTTTTCGCTGTATTTACGATATTGTTTATCTAATAGTTTTTGTTCGGTAAAGTTGTAATCGGCTGATGAAATTAATGCTTCGAAACCATTGTAATTTTTTTTTGCAGAAAACGTTTTTGCTAAATTACTTTCAATATTAATTTTGTTAATGTCTACACCGGTTTCAAATTTTACGCCCAACTCAACTGCTAACTTATGCATTCCTTCGGCAATTTTTTGCATACCACCCATTGGGTACCAAGTGCCTAAAGCTAAATCGGCATAATTCATTAAACTGTACAAAGCAGGCGTATCTTTAGGTAAGGCACCTAAAAACAAAACAGGAAATTCGAGTAATTGAATTAATTTTTCGTTTTTAAACAGTTTACGAACATGCGAACTCATACTTTTAAAAACATCTAATTTGAAAATACCACTTATTAATTTGGCATCCATAAATTCAGATAAATTTATACCGGGTTTGTAAACTAAATCATGTATCCCTACTTTATATTTATATTCGGCTTCTTGTAAAAATTGCTTTAAATTAGTTGTACTACCGGGTTCGTATTTTTCAAATAATTCATATAATTCTTTCAATGAAGCAGGAACATCAAAAAAATCATCTTTAAAATAAACTCGATAGCTTGGCGAAAGCCGTATTAAATTGTAATAATCGGAAACTTTTTTTCCAAAATCGGCAAAAAATTTCTCAAACACATCTGGCATCCAATACCAACTGGGACCCATATCAAAAGTAAAACCATCTTGCGAGTAACTTCTTGCCCTGCCTCCTAAATTTTGGTGTTTTTCATAAACCGTTACATCATATCCTGCTTTTGCTAAATAACACGAAGCCGACAAACCACTAAATCCTGCGCCAATAATTGCAACTTTTTTAGCCATACATAATAAACAAAAACTATAAAATAATGTTTAAACTTACATATATTTATAGCACATAAAATTACGAATAAATTGGCACAATTGCAAGTTATTATAATTGGATCGGGAGTAGCAGGATTGGCGTCGGCAGTAAGGTTAAGCGCCTTAGGATATAAAGTTACTGTATTAGAAGCGAACAATTATTTTGGGGGCAAACTAACAACACAAACCATTAGTAATTATAGGTTTGATATGGGGCCATCGGTTTTAACCCTACCAAATTTAATAGAAGAATTAACGGAAATTAGTAAACAAACATTAAAATTTGAATACCTAACCAGAAACGTAATTTGCAATTATTTTTATGAAGATGGTACTCGGCTTTGTGCCTACAGTAACAAAGAAAAATTTGCCCAAGAGGTAGCAACAAAATTAGGCGAAACAACACAATCGGTTTTAGACCAATTAAAATACAGTGCTACTGCTTATGAATTAACTAGCGATTTGTTTATGAATCAATCACTACATAAACTATCTAACTTTTTAAATATAAAAACCGCAAAATCCATATTAAACATTAATAAATTAAAATTAAATAAAACAATGAACGAAGCTAATACGGCTCGTTTTAAAAATAAAAAAACAATACAATTGTTTAACCGATTTGCCACTTATAACGGCTCTAACCCATACCAAGCACCGGCTATTATAAATATTATTGCACATTTAGAACACAATATTGGTGCATTTGCAGCTACCAACGGCATGCATTCTATTACACAGCATTTACATCAGTTGGGCTTAAATTTGGGGGTAGAATACAAACTTAATACACGTGTTGAAAAAATTAAACTAGAAAACAATAGTGCTAAGGGTGTTATTACATCTAATGGCGAATTAGCAGCAGATATAATTGTGAGTGATGTTGATATAAAATACCTCTACACAAAATTATTAGACAACACATATTATCCGACTAAATTATTAGAGCAAGAAAAGTCACTATCGGCGTTAATTTTTTATTGGGGCATAAAAAAAGAGTTTACTGAATTAGGACTTCATAATATATTATTTAGTGAAAATGGCGAAGCGGAATTTAACTGTATGTTTAACGATAAAAAACCTTACAACGATCCCACAGTATATTTAAACATTACATCAAAAATTACTAAAACCGATGCGCCAAATGGGTGTGAAAATTGGTTTGTAATGGTAAACGTGCCACATAATGCGTCGGGTGAAAAAATAACGTATCGCGATGAAATGCGAAAAAATATTATCGAAAAAATAAACAGAGTTTTAAAAATTGATATTGAAAAGTATATTGAAGTAGAAGATGTGCTAGACCCTTATTTAATTGAGCAGCGTACAAGCTCGGTGGGGGGCTCGTTGTACGGTAACGCTTCTAATAATAAATACGCGGCGTTTTTACGACATGCTAATAAAAGTAGTAAAATAAAAAATTTGTACTTTTGTGGTGGTAGCGTTCACCCTGGTGGAGGAATACCTTTAGGTTTGTTAAGCGCAAAAATTACAAGCCAATTAATTTCTGAAAGTAAAAAATGATTCAAAAAATAAAAACCGGTTTATACTATTTTTTAATTTTAGTTTATGTGTCGGGCGCAATTGGTATGGTTTTAAAACCTTCGTTTTTTTTACCATTTACGCCTTTTACATTATTTTATACAGTTTTTGTTTTTTTATTGTTTCAGCCTTTAAAAAATTATAAATACGTTTTAAGTTTTTTATTAATTGCTTTAATAGGTTTTGTAAGCGAGGTAATTGGAGTAAAAACAGGTTTAGTTTTTGGTAACTACAGTTACGGCTACAGTTTAGGATATAAAGTATTACAAGTACCTTTAATTATTTCGCTAAACTGGGCTTTAATAGTAAACGCAAGTGTTTTGGTAAGTTCAAAATTATCAACCAATAAAATAGTTTTGCCTTTACTAACTGCAACAATAGCTACAAGTTTAGATTTTTTAATTGAACAAGTAGCTCCTAAATTAAATTTTTGGCACTTTAAAAGTGGTTTAGCAGGTTGGCATAATTACTTAGCTTGGTTTATAATTTGTTTTGTTACTACCTTTATAGTAAACAAACAATTAATTAAAGGCGATAAAAAAATAGCTACAACAATTATAGTGCTTCAAGTGTTATTTTTTGGAGTAATTTTTTTATTTAAATAATATGCAAACAGTAATAAATATTTCAATTGTACTATTAACATTTGTGTTAACGGAATTTTCGGCATGGGCAAACCATAAATTTATTATGCATGGTTTAATGTGGTATTTTCATGCCGACCATCATAAAAAAGATCATAAAAATTGGTTTGAGCGCAATGATGCTTTCTTTTTAATGTATGCCATACCCAGTTGGTTATGCATTATGGTTGGTGTTATGAATGGTTATGCATGGTATACATGGGTAGGCTTTGGCATAGCCTTATACGGAGTAGCATATTTTTTTGTGCATGATATTATTATACACCAACGTTTTAAAATCTTATCGAAATCTACAAACATATACGTGTTAGCGCTAAGGCGCGCTCACAAAATGCATCATAAACATTTAGGAAAAGCGGATGGTGAAAGTTTTGGAATGTTATTTATACATCCAAAATACTTTGCCGAAGCAAAAAAATTACAATTGGCACAATTAAGTAAATAGTGAAAGATGTAGCAACATACGATTATATTATTGCAGGTACAGGTTGTGCGGGTTTATCGTTGGCGTTACAGTTGAAAAATTCTTCTTTAAACTTTACTAAAGTTTTATTAATAGATAAAGATTTAAAAAATAAAAACGATCGTACGTGGTGCTTTTGGACAAAAGAAAAAACAAATTGGTTTGATGAAATAATTTTTAGGAAGTGGAATTCGTTTAATTTTAAAAGTCCGTCGTTTGAAAAAGTTATTGATATAAGCCCCTATCAATATTGCATGATTAAGGGTATTGACTTTTATAACTATTGCATTAGCGAATTACAAAAAGACAATCGTTTTGAATTTGTAACTGATGAAATAAAATCCATTTCAACCGAAAGTAATGTTGGGATTTTAAAAACAGAAAAACAAATTTATTCATCGCCGTATATTTTTAACAGTGCCATTCGGTCGCAAAAAGTTAAACCAAATCATATTAATTACGTACAACATTTTAAAGGCTGGGTAATTACAACGCCCGAAGAAAAATTTGATGTGGATTGCCCTACCTTTATGGATTTTAGAGTAGAGCAGTATAATGATTGCCGTTTTGTGTATGTTATTCCTTTTTCAAAAAACTCAGCATTAGTTGAATACACAGGCTTTTCACAACACAGTTTGTCTCCCGAAAAATACGATAACGAATTAATTGCCTATTTAAAAAACGAATTAAACATTAACTATTATAAAATTGAAGAAAGCGAGTACGGCGAAATTCCTATGGCTGAATCGGAGTTTGTAAACCCTTTTGGTAACTGCGTTATAAACATTGGCACTGCAGGTGGCTTTAGCAAGCCTAGTACGGGTTATACATTTTATTTTATTCAAAAAAACACAAAAGATATTGTCGCACAATTACAAAAAGGTAAAAAAATAACTTCTAGTTCGCCACGTGAACTTAGATTTTACAGTTACGATAAAGTATTTTTAGAAGTTATGAACTCAAAAAAAATAGCTAGTGCCGATGTGTTTACGCAACTATTTAAAAATAATTCTATAGAAACACTTTTAGCATTTTTAAACGAGGAAAGTAATTATTTTGAAGATTTGGTAATTATGAACTCAGTGCCTAAACAACATTTTATTCCCGCATTTTTTAAAAAAAATATGGGGTTTTGATTTTAATTTGTGCGACAAGTATCCGTCAAATTATTTTCAGATAATAAGTAAACATTAATTGAACCTATTAAAATAGAAGCGTTAAATAATAATTTAAAATTAAATAAAATAAAAATCCCTTAACAATAACCTTAAAGTGTAACATTACTTTAAAAACTACATTTTAACGTAACAAGAATCGTGTATAATAAAATAATTAAAACAAATTCACTTAATCATATTCATTAGGGGCAATACATTCTTTCCAGTATTCCATAATGGTTTTTATTGTACTTTCTAATTTAACTAAGCTATGTGGTTTAACAAAAAAACCTTGGGCAGACATTGAGTAAGCATCTATTACCGACTGTTTATTACCATGAGTAGTAAAAAATAAGTAAGGAATGCATTTAACCTGCAGTTGCTTATTGGTATTTATTTTAGCTCGTAATTCAAAACCGTTAACCTTGGGCATATTAATATCCGACAATATTAAAAAAGGGGTTATATCCTCCTTGTTCAGATACTCAAGCGCATCATTTCCATTATTAAAAAAAACTATTTTATTTTTATAATTAAGTTTTTCAAATATTTCATCAAGAAATAGTTGATCGTCTTCATCATCTTCTATTATTACAACAGGGCCATCTTTATTCATAATTTATATGGTTATCAATTAGGTTTAGTAAACAATAATTATATTTTTAAATTTAAATTCTTTAACATTTACAGCAGCATTTTAAGTATAAATTTTATTTAATCGGTAATTAAATCTACGGCGGTTTCAATAGAATTTGTGTTTTTTCTATAACGTTTTTTGAGCTTATACATTTTATAATCCTTTATTATCTCTCTAAAATCAATTGCCAATCCTACGGAAGTATAAATGCCGTCAAATCCTAAATTTTTTATTTGATTAAATAATGTTTTTCTGTAGCCAAAAGCTCCCTTTAAACCTATTTCTCTTATTGGTTTAAAAGTACCGGATAAACCAAAATAACTTATTGCTATAAAGCCAGATTTCTTATCGGGTTGTATATTTGTGAGTGCGGAGGTGTAGTTTAAAGAGTTATTTCCGAAGCCAAATTCTAACGGCATGCCTAGCGAAAAAAAGCGTGTGTTTAAATAAATAAACTCAAAATTTAGCGCACCATAATTTAATTTGTAATCGCCTTGGTATTCAATGTCGTCAATGGTTTTTTGCAAAGAAGTTAATTTATCTGAAACATTATAGTAACCCAATGTGGCTCGAAGTTTCTCTTTTAACAAAACACCCGCGTCAACACCCGTAATACCTAATTTTTGTCCGTTTAAAAATGTTAATCTGTTATCTAATCTAACTTGCGGACGAGCTAAACGTGTTTTTACAATTTTTAATGAGTCGGCTATAAATTGTTTCTTAGTCATTTTTTTTTGAGCATTAATTTGTAATATCAAACTAAATAAACTTATTAAAAAAAAATATTTTCTGTTAGTAATGATATGTAAATTATTTTTCTAATACTTCTGATTTTAATTTCTCAAGAATTTTGGGTTTAAAAAAAGCTTTAGCAATTTCAGGTTGGTTATCGCCAATTAAAAAACCAAAAGCATTTAAAACATCAATTCTATCGCATATCACTTTTATAATCGCTGTAATAGGTATTGCTAAAAACATACCCGCTACACCCCATAAAGCCCCGCCAATTAAAACAACAATAATAGAAATTAGAGCGTTAATTTTTACTTTACTCGCTACTATTTTAGGTACAATAAAATTATTGTCTACAAGTTGAACAAATAAATATAAAATAAGAACCCAAAATGCATCTAATGGTGTTTTAGTTGCAAGTGCAATAAACATTGGAATGCTTATGGCTACCAGACCACCAATATAAGGTATCATATTTAGCAAGGCACCTATAACCCCTATTAAAACAGCATATTTTATACCTAAAATTAACAAACCAACTGAATTTAATGTTGCAACTATTGCCGCTTCAATTAATAACCCCACTAAATAACTTTGAATTAAAATTTTAGTTTGACCCAGTACTTCTGTTACAATTTCTTGTTTTTCGCTTTTAAATAATTTAGAAATAAATTCCAACAGTAGTGGCTTATAAAAAAGTATCATAAATATGTATACGGGAATTAGGAATAGCAGAACCAAAATGCCGGTTAAATATGATAAGGCCGAACCTATTACCGCAGTACTATTTTCCATGCCTTCACTTCTGGTTTTTGTAAGCCACGTATTAATTTTATACTTATTAATATTAAAGTGATTAGTTACCCAACTAATACATTGATTACTAAATGCCGAAAATTTTTCTTTTAAGTGTGGTAATGAGTCGCTTAGCATTACAGCCTGCGAAAAAATAAAGTAAGCCAACGCTATTATAAAAACTATAGCTGCAACAACAGCTATCATAATTGCAACAACGCGATTCATTCTCTTTCTACATAAAAAATTTACAAAAGGATTAAGTAAAATAGCAATAATGATTGAAAAAATTATCGGTATTATTATGTCTTTACCTATATACAGAATAAAAAATAAAGCTAATATTCCTAAAATAATGTTGGACAGCTTTAAATATACCGGCCATTTTATTCCCTTATTTTCCATAAATTATTTTTCGATTGTTTTATTTCTTTTTAAAAATTGTAAGATTATGTATAGTTATTAAAAAAATTGAAGCAAAAAAAACAAAAAAATAAAATTTTGGTTACAGAAGCAATTTCGGCTGATTTGCGTATAAAACCAAAAGATACTGCAATTGAGGCGATTAATAAAAATATTGCTGACCATTTAAGCATACTAATGGTTTTGTAAATTTATAATTATTTTGTTTTTTTAATTACATGTTTTGTGTTAAGCTGATGTTGAGTTTCTATAACGTTTACATCAAATTTACCCACATGGGTTTCTTCAACTTCTATATCATTAGCAAGGTTATTTTCAATGGCATTTTTAGCTTTGTCGGACATATTAACGTCCTCCGCACTCTCACTCTCTAACTTTTTTTTTACTTCTTTTTTCGTTGGATTTTTTTTATTAAAATCTTCGTTGGTTTTTTGTTCTAACATAGTATTAGAAGTTTTAATACTTGTATTTTTTTTAACTTTTCCCATAGTATCAGGTTTTAGAGTGGATAGTATTATATTACAAATTTACTTTAACAAATTTTTTTTGGAGTTACATTAAAAAACAAAATATTTACATTATTCACACTTATTACTTAATGTATTATGGGATTTGGTTAATTTAATTTGGCGAAACACCGGCTACAAACTTTAAACGTGTAATGGCAATTCGACTTTTTGATTTTACAGAGCCCAAAGGCATATTTTTTATTTTCGAAACCTGTGTATGTGACAAACCTTCAATAAAAAGTAATTCTATTATTTCGCGTTGGTCGTTTTTTAGATAAGATAAAAGTTGTTTAACAGTAATTTTATCTGAATAAATGGAATTAGGCGAAACCGACAAATTATTATCAATTAGAGATGTAGCCCTATTATTAGAAAAGTATGGGGATCTAAAGTAATCTATACAATGATTTTTCGCAATATTAATTATCCATGTGTACATTTTGCCTTTTTCCGCTTGGTATTTATAAAGATTTTTCCAAACTTTTATAAATATTTCCTGGCATAAATCTTTGGCTATATCCGGATTTAATATTTTTTTTAAAACTTCAAAATAAATGGCTTTTTTATATTTAGAATATATCGATAAAAATATTTTTGAATCATAGCTATGTAATTTATTTTGAATTTGTATGTTCATATATTTAAATTCACCACTATGTTTACATTATATTTTTATCGTCTACGTGTACAATCATTATAGGTATTGTAGATGTTAAAGCAACATTTTCCGTAATGCTCTTATGGGCTAAACTCTGCCAAAAATTACGGTGCTTACTTAAAAAAGTCATCATATTAATATTTTTTTCTTCACAATATATATTTAGCTCTTTTGCAGTGTCGTTACCATATATTGTATGTTTATGGTAAGGTTGATTTAAAATTTCTAATTCAAATAATTTATCCCAATTAATTTCTTTTTGCTTAGTTTCAAATAATGGATCGTAGTTTTTTACATTAACAAAGTGAATTTCTGCCAATAAATCCTTTGCAAAAGCCATAATTTCTTTTAACGATACTTCCGCCAAAGAATCGTAGTTGCTTGCATACATAATGTTATTGATGGGGCGCCACTTTACATTTCTGGGAATTAATATAACGGGACAGTGAGCGCTTGTTGATACTTTGTGCGAAACAGTACCTACAATTTTTGCTAAAAAATCTTCTAAGCCGCTTGACCCCATAATAATTAAATCAGTATCGGCTTGCTCCGATAAATCTACTAAAACATCAAGGGTATTGCCATTTAAATTCTTGGCTTTTACTTCATCTTTTAATAAGTCTGCATTTAATTTCTCGTCTTCTTCAATAATAAAGTTTTTTATATCTTCAGTTTTATCAACATTATCAAAAGCACTTTGAGTTACCATTACATCCGAAACAATAATAAGCGCTTCATTTATATTAACAACAGTTAATGTGGCATTTAGTACTCGCGCTAAATTACGGGCATATTGGTAAGCGTTACGTGATGTTACTGAAAAATCAATAGGCACTACAATATTCTTTATTTTTTTCATAAGGTTTTTTTGGTTTCTTAAATTATTAATTTTTACAGAAAAAATTAATTCATATTCTCACATTTTTTTTGGCAGGTAATAGCATGATCTAAATGAGTACGTAATTCCGGAAGCATATTTGATGCCCATTGTTTAATGTCTGGGTCAGTACATTTTGTTTCAGCTTTTTCAAACATATCAATAGCATCTTTATGTCCTTTTACCATCATATCGCAATACTCTTTGTCAAAATTAGTTCCCTTTTTATTATTTAATTTTTCGTATGCATTTTTACCATTATCCGTTAACGATGTTGGAATTGTTATCATTTTTTTACTAGCAAGGTCTGTTAAATCAGTTGAGGCTTTAGTGTGTGCTTTTTCCATCATAACACCTAATTCTTTAACTTCAGTCATTGTACATTTTTGTTGCGCTAATTGGCTTAGTTGAATTTCTTCTAAATTAACTTCAGCAGCATTTACTAAAAACTGCGAATCAAATTCTTTATTGTTATCAAATTTTGCTTCATTGTGTTCTTCGGCTATCTCTTTCGTATCTTCAGTTTCAGTTTTATTACCGCATGAGGTAACTAATAATCCCATAATACATATTAATGTTGGAAAAAGCGCTGCTTTGAATTGAATTATTTTTTTCATTTTTTTTAGTTTTAAATTGATTTTTGGTTAGACAAAGTTGGGCAATATTAAAGCCTTACCTATTACATTAAACTATTGAAATGTTACATAATTATTAGGTTATAATATGGTACGTTTTTAAAAAATAAAAAGTGAGAATAATGTAATTTATTTTAAAAAAAACATAACACTCCAAAATTTTAATATTTAGTTATTTGTAAATAAAAATTAAAATAAATAAACATGAAAAATAATATACTTATAATAATGACTGTATTCGGGATAAATAAAGCCATTGCTCAATCAACTCCTACTATTATTGTAATTAACTTTAATACTGAATGTCCTAATGCAACTCCAACCTGGTCGTCAGATGATTGCAATTACCGTGTTGAGTATCTTGATAAAATGGATTACACATTGCGTTCAATAGTTTACGACAAAGCCGGTTATATAACACGTCGAGATTGGAAAATGGACAACAATTACCCAACGCGTATTAGTGATTATTACACAGCCGTTTATCCAAACAAACCCTACGCCGTATGGTCAAGTATAGACGATTATGGTCGCCAGAGCTACTATATTATTCACGATTCAGAAAAAATTTGGTTTGATAAAAATGGCAAAACAAAAAATTGTACTTTATAATTACAATTTTATTTAAGTAATACACTTTTTCATTAAAAACATGTTAATAATTATAAGCTTTTTTAAGTTGAAAAGCTTAATTCGTAATGTAGATTAGCAAAAAACAATTTGTTATGATGGAAACTAACTTAAATCAAAAACGTCAAAAAACAATACCAACTACAACTGAAAAAAAGTTAATAATTGTGCCCATCAGCCCCGATAAATTTAATAATGAGAATACTAAAAGTCTTTCAGAATCTAATCCAATAAATAGCGATAATAATAACGACCTTACGTTTTTGTACTGGTAGTTTTTGTATTAACTTTAATTATATGCCTTTACTTTAGTATTTGGCTATTTTTTTTAAACCCACATTGTTACACTAAACACAAATAACATGTATAAACGCTTTTGTATTTTATTTTTAATACTTGCTGTATTTTTTAGTGGCAATGTGCCAACTGTAGGCGATAAGATTATTGAATTTTCGATGCAACATTTAAAAAAGAAAGTAGACACAGGCGAGTGTTGGGATTTGGCAAACGCGGCTTTAAATTATGCAAATGCAAAATGGACAGCGCCATTTGGTTTTGGAACTAAAATAAACACGTCACAAATTAAACGTGCAGATATTTTACAGTTTACAAATATTAAAATTAAGTTTACAAATGGCTCCATAAGTTTTCCAAAACATACTGCAATTATTTACAAAGCCAATAAAGATAGAGTAACACTTATTCATCAAAATTTTAATAATAAGCGTTATGTTGATACAATTTCATTAAACCTAAGTGATGTAAAAAGCGGCACTGTGGATGCGTACCGACCTGTAGGTAATTAAGGCATTAAATTAATTATTATATACTGGTCTTAATTATAACCTTTCAACAATTAAACTGTAGAATTATTTTTTGATTTTTTTCGAGTTTTACCGACAGTGCTCCAATGAAAACCTGTTCTCCAGCCTGTCCATACCAAATGCGGAATGCCTTTTTTTTCTTTTTTTCTTTCAACTTTTATTGAAGGAATATGGGTTTTAGAAATATCAAACACACTATTTAAAGTTAATAAATAATTAATTTTAACCTTGTCAATAGTTGTTTTTATTGTGCGTCTTGAAATTTTTTGTTCTTTTCCCATAGAATGAATTTCTACACTACCAACTTTTATGTATTTTCTAAATTCTTTATGTAGTTTATTAATTCGCCTATTTGTCAATGCTTCAGTTTCGTTGGTGTCGCGCCAAATTATCAGGCTATTAATATCCCTATTGTAATTAAACGCAATGTGATTAAAACAAGAATCAATTTTATAAGGCATTGTAGCGTAATCTGTAGAGTTGTGCTTAAAATATATACTAGGGAAGGTCATTTTTAATTCGCTTTGCATA
>JAYVGH010000043.1:0-3562 GCA_043772435.1 Bacteroidota bacterium | reverse complement strand
GGGTAACATACATGCCAAACTAAAAACAACAAGCGAATCGATGATTGGAGCTATAGTTGTTGTACTCAACCTAATAAGGTTGGTGCAACAGCACGTCTTACTTTTATTAAAAATGCTTTATATAAATTTAAAATAACCCTGCTAAATATATTTTATCCAAAAAATATTTGTTGGACTTATTGAGTGAACCCTATGTATGTAACCCAATGGCTAATATAGAAAAAGATGGGTCATTTATTTATGATGATGGTTATGGCGTTTTAAAATATTATAAAAAAAGTAAAACGATTACATTATTCATTTCAGAATTTAATTGGCAGAAAACTTATTTAGTAGATTATGATAAAGCTTCAAAGTTAATTAGGTTAATAGAAAAACGAAATAAGGATAAAATAAAATTCATTATTCATAAGGCTAGTAAAAAAGATAATACATTAAAGATTTTAAACAAAAGACAATAAGCACCTGTAGTTTTAAAAAGATTAATTTAAAACTATCTAATATTTATATCATTTATAAAATTTAAATTCAGTTCTTCTATTCATTTTAAACTCATCTTCAATGCATTGTTTACCGTCAATACAAGTATTTAGTGGTTTTGATTCGCCCATACCTATAGATTTTAATCGTTTGGCATCTATATTTTTTTTAACAAAATAAGCCATTACGGCCTCACTGCGTTTTTGAGATAATTTTAAATTTTCAGCACTTTCGCCCCTGCAATCGGTATGTGAGATAATTTCGAGCTTATAACCTGCATTTTCAGTTACAATTTTATTTATTTTTTCAAGCACAATAGATGATTCAAGAGAAAGATTAAAAGAATTTAAATTATAATAAATAAAATCTCTGATAACAATTTCATTTTGATTCAATTTTTTTTGATTATTAAACGTCATCACTACATCTTCTTCCTGTATACTTGACATATAAAAAATATCAGCCGGTATTGTTTTATAAGAATATTTACCTGCCGCATTTTTTGTAAATTGGCTAACCAATTCGCTTTTTGTATTTGCTAAATACACTTTTTCGTTTTTAGCAGTTTCTTTATAATTTGGTAATTCAATCGAATAATTATCGGTTGGATTTATTTCTTTAAACTCAAAATTCCCTTCTTGATCGGTTTTTTTACTTTGTAAAACTTGATTGTTTGCGTTTTTTAACTCTACTATCTGATCCTTTATAGGGTTAATTTTATCGGTAATTGACACCATTTTCCCTTTTATGGTGGTCATAAATTCTAACGAGGGGTCTGTTTCCTCCATAGGCTTCATTAAATTAATTTCAGGCTCTAATAGCCTATATTCAAAACCAATATCTGATTTTTTAAATTCGCCAATTATTTTATCTTTTTTTGTAGATAAATATACTGTTTGTTCTTTGCACGAATTATCAATATATAAACTATACATTGCCCCTTCTTGTAATTTGTCAAATTTAAAATAGCCGTCATTATCGGTTTTTTGAGTCGAAATAACAGTATTATACCCGTCTCTTAAATGAACAGTTAAGTCTTTTATAGAGGTTTTCATTGCCGAAAGTATTTTACCTTCTATTTCTAGTAGTTTCTTTTTTTTGGCTTTTAAATTATCTTTAGGTATGCAGAAATAAAATTTTAAATGTTCAGAGCCATCAGTTTCTTTAATCAGCGCCTCTTCAATTTTTTGATTAAGACTTGAGCTTCCCCTAACAATTGGCAAATCAAATAATATGTAAGATGCACTATATTCGGCCGAAGTAATTTTATCGGAAAACTTTGTGTAATTGGGTACGGTTTTTATTAACTCAAACTCATCATTACAAGCCGGACTTAAAATATTTTTTACCAAACATGCTTTTGTTTTACTAAATATAATGTTGTAGTTCATTTTTTTTAGGTTTTCGCCAAAAACTTTTTTAAAGGCATTGTCGGCAAAGTTTTGCTCGTTAATTATTTCAAAAAAATCGTTTTTGTTTTTTGCTTCTGATACAAA
Source organism: Bacteroidota bacterium (assembly GCA_043772435.1). GTDB lineage: Bacteria > Bacteroidota > Bacteroidia > B-17B0 > Aurantibacillaceae > Aurantibacillus. The sequence goes on along the minus strand of JAYVGH010000043.1, from coordinate 1,586 downwards.
AATTTTAGAATTTCCAACAATAACAATGTTTATTATAAACGAATTTTTCTCGTCTAAAAAAGGCTGTATGCTTGGATTGACTAAAGAGTTTTTAATATTAACGCTTACGCGTAGCTTTATGCTTGTGTTTTCTTTTGTATTAAATATAGATGAATTTAAAATGGATTTTTTATTATCGCCATTAATACCGGGAAAATATTTGAACTCTGTAACTTTTGTGCTCCAAGCATCTACCTGATTAATATCTATTATATAATTATTTTGCTTGTTGGGCAATCCAAACGCATTTTTTATAGCTTCGGAAATAAGAAGATTTTTAGACTCTAAATATTTATATTCGTCTTTATTTAATAAAAATGTTTTTGTTTCTTCGGCACTAAACGAAACCGAGTTCGAAAAGAAAAAAAGAATAATACAAAACAAAAACCTCATATACTTTTTAAATTTTATATAAACCAAAAATAGTATTTTATTTTGATTTTAAGAAAAAGTTACAATATTACTTTAAAAGCTAAATCATTTTTTGTTTAACCATTTATCTAATTGCCAAGTTAACAACCCGGCACCAATACCTATTAATGCACCGCCCAACACATCGCTAGGGTAGTGTACGCCCAGTCGCATACGCGAATAACCAACAAAGCCTGCATACGCAAAGCTGGGAACCGTTATATACCATTTTTTATAACTTAAACTAACAGCAGTTGCAGTAGCAAAAGCTGCGGTGGTGTGTCCACTAGGGAATGAATAAGGACCAACCTTAGCGCGTTGTATAATATCGTTTGGATATTTTACAAAAGGACGAGAGCGATTAACGGCATATTTTAAACCTGTAGTAGTGAGTAATGCAAAGCCAATGGTAATTGCACTTTTGTAACTATTGCGTTTTAATGTTTCATTTTTTGTAAAATAACCATGGCTCCAAATTCCAATTACAGAAACGGGCATTACGGGGTAAATTGAAAACGAAATGCCTTTCATGGTTTCATCCCACATTGGCATTTGTTTTGCATTAATAGATTTTAAAATAGAATAGTCTAAATTAGTTGTTTGCGCAACTGTTTTTAATACGGATAAACACAAAATAATTAGGAGCGTTTTTTTCATGTTTTTTGTAAAATAAATATATAGAGTTTAACTAATAAAAAAAGGTTGTCTTTTTTTCGACAACCTTTTTTTTATTAATTTATTAAACTTATTAATATTGAGAAAAACCTTGTTTATCTGTAACTTTATGTTCAATTAATAAACCCTGAAACAGCACCGAGTTGATGAACGACACGCCCAAATCCAGGGCTTTGGCATTGACGCCCAGCAACAAATCCACCTTGTCCTTAATCGGAACTTCAAACGCATTCTGCTGAATCGGCGCTTTCCAGCTCACCTCGCCGAAGCCGGCCTGCGGGGCCAGCTGCACCTTTTCCTTTTGCACCTTGGAATTGGCCTTGGCAATCTGCACGGCCAGCTGGGCGGCTTTGGCGATACCCGCCTCGGTCACGTTGTTGGTCGAAGCGAAGCCCCAGGTGCCGTTGGCAATTACCCGGATGCCCACGCCGTAGCTCTCGGTGCTGGCAATGTTCTGCACC
>JAYVGH010000042.1:0-27534 GCA_043772435.1 Bacteroidota bacterium | reverse complement strand
GAAGTAATGGCACAGTAACGTTTTCAAATACATCTGTAGGAACAAATACTAGTTCTACATATTATTGGGACTTTGGCGATGGCAATACTTCAACAGGATTTAATGTTTCACATACTTATTCTGTTAACGGAACTTATAGTGTAACCCTGTTAGTAAATAATACAAATATGGCTTTTTGTACTTCAACTACTAACATATCGGTTACTATTACAAATAGTGCAGGGGGTTGTGTTGCAAATTCAGGATTTAATTTGGCACCAACATCAACCGTTTCGGGTAATTGGACTGCTACCCCCGTTTTTCCTTGGAATGTAACTGCAGCAACTTGGAGTTGGGGCGACGGAAGTTTGAGTAATACATTGTATACGTCTCATCAATACTCAGCCTCGGGCACTTATTCTATTTGTTTAACTGTAACTGTTTCTTGTGGGGTAACATCATCAACATGTGCAAATTACTTTATTTACAAAACATCAAATCCAATGATTTATATTAATGTTGTAGCTCCCGGTTTAGTGCCTACTAACATACTAAACAATAATGCTATTGAGGCTTTTAGTTTTGATATTTATCCAAACCCAAATAATGGGCAATTTACTTTAAAATGTAATAACGAATACAAAGACGTACCATTAAAAATTTGCATTTATAATCTTATCGGAGAATTAATTTATGATGTAAAAAATGGCAACAATGAGTTAAATAAAGATATTAACTTAAATAATATTTCCGATGGAATATATATTTTTAAAGTGATTTCAACTAATTTTGAATTTTCGAAAAAAATAGTTATTTCTAAGTAATTTCTTACATAAATAATTAAAAAAATGTTTATAATATAATTGCATTCAAAGCCTTTAATAGTGCATTCGCTTTTAATAAACACTCTTCGTATTCTTTTTCGGCATCGCACAAATGCGTAATAGCGCTACCTACGGCAATACTTAAACGTTTTGTTTTTTGATTGTAAAAAATACTGCGAATGATTACGGATAATTCAAAATCTCCATTTTCAAATATTAAACCCATTGCACCTGAATAATAATTACGTTCAAAATTTTCAAATTCGTTTATTAATTTCATAGCCATGTGCTTGGGAGCCCCAGTCATACTTGCCATTGGAAAAGTAGCATTAACAATATCTTGAAAATTTGAATTTTCTTTTAATTCGCAACTAACTGTACTAACCATTTGGTGCAGGGTTTCAAAACTTTCAATATTGTATAATTTATTTACAGTTACAGTGCCTTTTTTTGCGATTATAGATAAATCATTTCGCGCTACATCTACCGCCATTACATTTTCGGTACGTTCTTTAATGTTGTTTTGTAATTTTTGTTTTAATTGGTCATCTTCTTTTTCTGAAGTTCCACGTTTAATAGTGCCTTTTATTGGCTTGGTGTAAAGCGTGTTGCCTTCTTTTTTTAAAAATAATTCGGGGCTGGCACTAATTATAAAATCGTTAGCTAGCTTTACTAATTTACAATACGGTGCTTTTGTAATTTGTTTTAGTTTTATAAAAACACTTAGTGGATCAATCTCTACATCATCTGCAAAAAAATCAATACAATAATTTATTTCGTATATATTGCCTTGCTTTATGTGTTTTTTAAGCGCATTTACTTTTTTTATATAGTCTGTTTTTGTAGTTTTTGCTTTTAAATTAAGAGGCGTATTTTCATTAATTTTTATATCCGAAACATTTATTTTTTGTGAAGAGGGTACATTAAAAAATGTTGGCGTAGGTTTTTTAATTGCACCGTTTATGTAGGGTAAAATACAAAATTGTAAATTACTATTTTCTTTAGATTCTGTTAACTTATTTACTTCAATTAGGTTAATATTATCTTTACAAAAGTTTAATAAAAAAAAATCTAAATCGTTAAAATTCGTTTTCACAGAGTAAAACTACTATTTAAATGAGTAAAAAATTAAAAATTTAACATTAAATTGCTTGACAATATATTGTATTTTAAATACCTTAGGGATAAACAATTCTATAATGAAAAAATTTATCATCTCTCTGTTTATTATTTGTTTTATTTCAAATAAAAATTTTTCTCAAAACGTAGCTATTAATGCCACAGGTGCAATACCCAACATTAGTGCAATGTTAGATATTGCATCAACAACAAGCGGTTTGTTGGTACCACGTATGACCACAGCGCTACGCACAGCTATTGGAACACCTGCAACAGGTTTAGTTGTTTACGATACAACTACCGGTGGTTTTTGGTATTTTAATGGCACTGTTTGGGTTCAGTTATTAAATGCAACCACAGGTTGGGCTTTGGTAGGAAATACTTTAGCTGGAACTGAAATATTAGGATCTACAAACGCACAACCTGTGCGGGTATTTAGTAATAATATTGAACGCATGAGAATTCTTACAGCTGGCCAAGTTGCTGTTAATTCAACAGTAACATTTGGTACTTCTACATTCTACTCACAAGCTACTGGTAACAATAGTGCTATTGATGGAAATGCCGCTGGTACAGGAAATGCAGTTTATGGTCAAAACACAGGCACAGGATTTGGAGTAAATGGACTTAGTACTAATGCAACAGCTATGGGAACTGCAGGATACAATACAAATGCTAGTGGTACTGGCGGGATTTTTTCAGGAAATAATGGTACACCAAACTATTTGGTTGCTGGTAGTGGAGTTGCTGCTACTGGTCTTTCTACAGGCGGGTATTTTTTTAGTACAACTGGTGGCATAGGTCAATCTATTTACACAAGCCAATTTGGAAATATTGTCAGATTAAACTATTGGAGTGGGGCAACTCAGTTTAAAGTTAATGGAACTGGCACTATGCCAGCTGCATGTACGGTAAAAGATTTAAATGGAAACGAAGTAGAAATGTATAGTTCCGAATCACCTGATTTTGTTTTTAATGATTTTGGAGAAGGGGAGTTAAAAAATGGAAAAACTCATATTGACCTTGACCCCATTTATGCGAAAAGTGTTGTTATAGATAGAAAACATCCACTAAGGGTTTTCGTTCAACTTGAAGGAAATTGTAAAGGAGTTTTTGTTACTAACAAAACCGAAACCGGTTTTGATGTTGAGGAATTAGATAATGGAACTTCAAATACTACCTTTCAATGGCAGGTAATTTGTAACGTAAAAGATGTAAAACGTCCTGATGGAACAATTAACCACTTACAAGATATTAGATATGCTCCGGCAAATTTACTATTAGAAACTGGAACTACAATTAAGCCAGAAGTAAAAAACATTAATAATAAATAATTAAGATGCCCAATACCTTTATTAAAATATTTTTGGTACTTAGTGTTCTTTTTACCAAGAATTTAGTTCTATCTCAAGGCATATTAAACAACGGCGCACGTATTGTATTTTCTGGTGCAGCGCAAATATATATTGCCGGCGGAACAAATGGTGATTATTTAAGTCAGGCTGGTGGGCGAATAGAACCAAGTGCAACAGGAATAATTACAATGGAAGGCGATTGGACAAACAACTCGGCCAATACCGGTTTTGGAAGTGATGATGGCACTGTTATTTTAAACGGAGCAGCTCAAAATATAAATGGCACTAACGCTACAACATATTATAACTTAACATTGCAAGGCAGCGGTACTAAAACACAAAACCTAAATACAAGTGTTGGAGGAGTTACAACTACAAATGGTGTTTTATCTATAGGTTCTCGTATTTACGATTTAAATTCAAATATTTTAACCATTACAAATCCCGCTGTTACAGCTGTAACGTATGGCACAGGCTATGTTTTAAGTGAAACCAATGTAGGAACTAACCCTAGCGTAATGCGATGGAATATGGGAACTACAACCGGAGCACACATTTACCCATTTGGTGTAGCGGCTACTCAAATTCCATTTACATTTAATAAAACTACTGTAGGTATTAGTAATATTAATGTAAGTACACGGGCTACTCCGGCAGCAGATAATTTACCTTGGGAAAGTACTGTAAGTTTTATGTATTGCCCTAATAATACAAGTAGTGGCAACAATTGCGCAATTGGTTCTGTAATTGATAGATGGTGGCAGGTTACGAATAGTGGCGTTGTTACAGCCGATATGGTTTTTACTTATAGAGGGGCGGAAAATACTATGACGAACAGCCCTACTGGTTTAATAGGTCCTCAATGGTGGAATGGAGCAGGTTGGTTATTAGATAATTCCAATAATGGTAGCTCAAGTGGTGTACTAGCCGGAACAGGAACTGCCAATTTAAATGGTGCAACTTTTTTTGGTCCGTTTGTTTTAACTTCTAATTTAGTACCCCTACCTGTGAAATTGATAGATTTTTCCGCACTATGCAAAGATAATAATTCGGTAATTTTAAATTGGAGTACAGCCACTGAACTCAATGGGTCACATTTTGATATTATGAATAGTAATGAAGGTATTAATTTTATAAAAGTTGCTTCGGTAGTTGCCAATGGAAATTCACCCTCTATAAATAAATATTCCTATACCATAATTAATAAAGCGGCATTAGGAAACTATTACCGTTTAAAAATGGTAGATAATGATTTAACGTATAATAATTCGAAAATTGAATATGTAAGTAATGACTGTAATTTAAAAGATGAAACACCAACTATTTATTATAACCAGCAAAATGGTATCGTTATTAACGCCACTAGTAAAGATGATACTAACTACACATTAAATATTATTGATGCCGCAGGCAGATTAATTAGAACTAGCGCCCTGCAAATTAGTGAGGGTTATAACTCTATTACCATTCAACCAGAATTAGCGAATGGGGTATATTTAATTAATTTGTTTTACACTAACGGGCAAATGGTTTCTAAAAAAATACCTGTTATAACAAATTAAATTTGTGTCGCCCATCGCCAACCAAACAAATAAGGTTTAATGTTGTAGTTTTTATTTAAACGTTTGTTTTCAAAATTTTGTATTAATAATTTAAGTTGGTTTTCGGTTAAATGTAAAGCATCAATTTCTTTTTTGCCAGCTTCTTGTATGTACCAAGTTTGACTCATTAAATTTATGCGGCGTTCATCCTCCGTCATATTTTTTTCTAAATCAGATGCTTGTTCGTTAACCGAATTAAATTTAGCGCGTGCGTGAGGATGATCAAAGCCCAATAAATGTCAAACCTCGTGTGGAACAGTGCGACTATTTTGTTTAGCAATAATTGAGTTAACATGGTTGGCGTTTATTTTTACTAACGAACCGCAAAAGTCAGCTTCAGCAACATTATTATTTGTAACATGATTACTTATCGCAAAAACCAACTTATTAACTAACTGTTTTAATTTATATTTATATAATGGAAAAATAGTTACTGTACAGATTAATTCAACCTCATTAAACTTTTTAGTGTATACCGTTTCAATTTGTTGTTTAATTGCTGTTGCTAGCATGTATAAATTTATGTCGTTTTTGTGACTTTTATTAATTAAATAAATTTGGATAGTTAAATTAATATTGTCTTGGGACTTGGTAATGTTTATCATCAGAATAAAAATTGTACACTATTAATAAAATAAACTGCAATAAAATTAACCCATCCACCACCAACAAATAAAAATAATTGTTTCTTTTTACGTTACAGGCTAGTATAATTACAATTGATAAACAAAAAATAAAAAGAGCGGAAAATATAAGTTCGTTATTTTTTAAAATCAAACTAAAAACTAAATAAATACAGAATAAACTTATTACAATAATTTTAGTGTTTTTTATCCCTACTAAAATAGGTATTGTGTTAATTTTTTTTTCTTTATCGGCTTCCATATCTCGCACATCAAACAACACACATAATGCCGTTATAAAAACCCATTGGGCAATGGTGTAAAAAATAATTTGTGTACTTAATTTAAAATTAAGTGGAATTAAAATCGCGATAAATACAAACACCGATCCGATTAAAAATGGTTTAAATATGCCATATTTTTTTAATTGTATTGGGGGCAAAAAATATAAAATACTAATAATTGACAGCGATGAATATATTAGTAAATGTGTTTGATTTAAAATAAAAAAATGCCACAAAAAATTAAACGATAAAATAAGTGTTAAAATAATTAGTGTAAAAATTAACCGACGGTTTTTTATGTACCAGCAATACTTTGGGCTGTCTTCGTATTTTGAGCTGTAATAAATTCGTTGTAAGTTATACAAACAAAATGTAGCTGTAAAATTTATAATGACAAAATCAAAAGATTTATTAAAAGTTAAATCAAATATAAAAACTGTTTGCAAAGTAAGTGCGGCACAGCACAATGCAATAAATAAATTAGAATAAACTATAAAATCTAAAATCTTTTTCATTGTAAAAAAATATTGACACAGATTTTGTAAATTGCACAGATTAAAACATAAATACCAACATGCAAAATTCGTTAAATCTGTGGCTTTTTATAAGCGTTGCTTTACCGCCTCAAACAACACAATTCCAGCAGCAACACCCACATTTAACGAAGCAGTACTGCCCACCATGGGTATTTTAACTTGCATATCACTACGCTTTAAATATTCGCCACTAATACCATTTTCTTCACTACCCATTATAATAGCGGTAGGTTGTTTAAAATCGGCGTCGTAAAAAAAGTTATCCGTTTTTTCGTGACAACTTATAATTTGCAAACCGCTTTCTTTTAAATAATCAATGGTAGTTTTTAAATTATCCTCTCTACATACCTTAATTTTATGCAATGCTCCGGCACTTGTTTTTATAGCATCGCCGTTTATTTGCGCTGCACCGCGTGTTGGAATAATTATAAAATCAACGCCGGAGCATTCGGCAGTTCGGGCAATGGCTCCAAAATTTCTAACATCTGTAATTCTATCTAAAATTAGTATTAGAGGTATTTTTCCTTTTTCAAAAACTGTTGCTAACAATTCCTCGGCATTGTAATAGGTAATTTCAGTTAAATACGCAATTACACCTTGATGATTTTTATCGGTTAACCGTTTCAATTTTTCGGGTGGCACAAACTGAAAAGGCACAGTTGTGCCTTGTAGCGCCTTTCGTAGTTGATGAAATAATTCATTTGACAGACCTTTTTGTACTAATATTTTTTCAATATCCTTACCTGCTTCAACGGCTTCAATTACAGCGCGTGTTCCAAAAATTAAGTTTTGTTCTTCCATAAAGGTGTAAAGATAGGGTTTTTGTATATTGCATGTTTATCTCGTATCTTTGCATTAAAATTGATAATGGATACAACGTACCGTAAAGTTGAAGAAGCGTTAGACACTATTCGCCCTTATTTAGAAGCCGATGGTGGAAATGTAGAGATTGTAGATATTAGCCCCGAATTTATTTTAAAATTACAATTAATTGGCGCTTGTAAAACTTGCAATATGAGCCATATGACTATGAAGGCAGGTATTGAAGAAACTATCAGAAGAGCCGTACCTGAAATAAAAGAGATTATTTCTGTAAACCAACATACACCTACTACACTTTAAAATTTAGTAGTTAGAATTTAGTAATTAGAACTTATAATATATATGAAGCTAACGCAAAAGCTTGCACAAAGCCAAAAAACACTTTTTTCAATTGAAATTTTACCGCCTTTAAAAGGCAAAAGCATACAAAGTATTTACGATGGTATTGATCCTTTGATGGAATTTAAACCTGCTTTTGTTGATGTTACCTATCACCGCGAAGAATACATTTATAAAAAGCGGGAAGGTGGCTATTTAGAAAAAGTAAGCATTCGTAAACGACCCGGTACTGTTGGTATTTGCGCGGCCATTATGAACAAATACAATGTAGAAGCCGTACCTCATATTATTTGCGGTGGTTTTACGAAAGAAGAAACCGAAAACGCACTTATTGATTTGCAATTTTTAGGCGTAGATAATGTATTGGCATTGCGTGGAGATAGTATTAAAACAGAAGCGAGTTTTGTGCCTGAGCCTAGCGGACATCCTTACGCCATAGATTTAGTTAAACAAATTGGCGAAATGAATAAAGCTAATTATTTAGATGATGAAATGAAAGATGCCGCACCAACTGATTTTTGTATTGGTATTGCTGCTTATCCCGAAAAACATTTTGAAGCACCTAATATGATTAGCGATATAAAATATTTAAAAGCCAAAGTGGATGCAGGCGCTGAATATATTGTTACGCAAATGTTTTTTGACAATAAAAAGTTTTTTGATTTTGTAGCTTTGTGTAAAGCCAATGATATTAATGTACCTATCATTCCGGGACTAAAAATATTAAGCAGTAAAAAACAAATTACAGCACTGCCTAAAATTTTTCATATTGATATTCCGCAACCTTTTTACGAACAACTTGAAAAATGCAAAGATGATAAACAAATAAAAGAAATAGGTATTAAATGGTGTATTGAGCAAAGTAAAGAACTTGTAAAAGCCAATGTGCCTTGTTTACATTTTTACACTATGGGCTCCAACGAGGCTACTAAGGCGGTGGCTAATGCAGTGTTTTAAATAAATGTCACTTCGAGTAGTCGTCGGTTGTGAATCAGTGGGCGTATCGAGAAGTATTTGCGGTTAGAGGTCTCGATACGGTGACATAAAATATTTTGATGCACCTACTCGACCTGACGGTAGTTTATTTCTTCAACCTCTCCAACGTTTTATCAATGTGTTTTTGTGGCATCATAAGCGACTGCTGAATGCGTTTTGCGTAGCGAATGCTATCCAAAATATCTTTTTGTTTTTCGTCAACTTCCTTTTTTTGATGCTCGATAATTTCTTTAGCTTTTTCAACATCTTGTTTTTGTTTGGTAATAATTAAATTTGCTTTTTGTTTATTACGATATCCTCTTAATATTAATAAAGCAATTAATAATAAAAAAACAAAACCGCTAATAAAAGCATTTCTAATAATGCCTTGTTTGTTTTTCTCTTGTAAAGCAATTGCGTCTTTTTTATCTTGTTCAAGCATCTTCTTCGCTTCGTTTTTTTCAAACTCAAATTGCATTTCCTTCTTCTCAAGATCAGAATGCCTTTCTATCTTATTAATACTGTCATTTAATTTAATATACTCAAGATGAAATTTTAAAGCCTTTTCAAAGTTTTTTGTTTGCTGATGAATTTTAAATAGTAATTTATCAATAAAACTTAACGTATAGATATCTTTAAGTTCTTTTGCTACGCTTTCAGATTCAGATGCGTATTTTAAAGCAAGGTTATAATTTTTCATTTCGAAATATAATTCGGCGAGAATTGCTGAAGAGCTTCTTAAGAAATCTTTAAATTTTGTTTCTTTAGCGACATTATAACTTTTTAGGGCAAAGTTTTCAGCTGATTTGTAATCCTTGGCTGATTTGAATATACCAGAACGTCCTATATAGGCCAAGTGGTATAAATATTTGTCATTTAACTCATTTGCAATTACTAAGCATTTTTCATTGTAGTCCAAGGCCTTTTTATAATCTCTTAATTTCTGATAATTAGTTGAAATACCAAATAACGCTCTAAATATTTTCCTCGGATTATTTTCTTCTTCAAATAATTTTAAGCTTTTAAGGTTCGCTTCCAATGCTTTTTCGGGTTCGTTTATTTCATTGTATTGACTAGCCAAATATGCCAGTGTAGCTGCAATATCTTTTTTAGCGTTTATTTCCTCGAATGTTTTTAAACTTTTCTGGAAGTATTCGATGGATTTTTTTGGATTGTTTAAACTAATGAACAAACTAGCAATTTGTGATTGATAATGGGCGATATATTCTTTAACTCCAATTTTTTCATAATATTTAAGCCGTATAATTAAAGAGTCAAATGCGCTGTTTGTCTTTCGCATTTTTATTAAATAACTAACAACTGAACTAAACTCTGCTTCGAATTTCGCCGTATCTTTTAATTCTGAATATATAGGATAAAGTTCATTTGAGTATTCAATTGATTTTGAGTAATCATCTTTATCTTCATAATAAACCTTAATAATTTTAATAAAATATACTTTATAATCTAGGAGTTTTTTTCGGAATTGAAGATCTGAATTTGTAAAAAGGAGTTTATTAGTTGAATTCAAACCTGCGGTGCCATATTTTAGATTTTCAGAGACATTGCAGAGATCACATAGTTTCTTATGCAGATTTAAGCTATTTGTATCAGGATTCGATTTCTTAAGCAAATCATTCAAGGAATCCATAGACGAATTTCGCTGCCCAATACAAAAATTGCAGTAACTAAAAAATAGTACTGCAATTAAAACATATTTTAATTTTTTTATCAATTATAAATTCCAAAAAATCCTAAATATAACTCAACTTCATCATATTAGTTCTACCTTTTTCTTTCATTGGCATACTGGCAATATTAATTACTAAGTCATCTGCTTTTACAAAACCTTTGGTTTTAATAAAGGCTTTTAAATCGGTAATGGTTTCGTCGGTACTTTCGTATTTATTATAGTAAAACCCACGTATACCCCATACTAAACTTAAGGTTGTTAGTAAGGATGGGTTATCGGTAAAAATAAAAATATGTGCTTTTGGACGATGACTACTTAATTTAAAGGCGGTGTAGCCACTGTTAGTCATACTAATAATGGATTGCGCACCTGCATGGTGGGCTAAAGAGCAAGCATTGTAACAAATGCTATCTGTTATATAAGTAATGGTTTTTATTTGTGGCGTGTGTTCTTTATAATAAATGGTATCTACTTCTTCTACCTGCGTAATAATACGGCGCATCATTTCAATAACTTTAATGGGATATTTGCCTACACTGGTTTCGGCACTTAACATCACCGCATCGGCACCATCCATTACAGCATTTGCTACGTCGTTAACTTCGGCGCGGGTCGGAGTATAGCTTGTAATCATACTCTCCATCATTTGTGTGGCAATAATTACGGGTTTACCCACTTGCACACATTTTTGCACAATCATTTTTTGTAATAAGGGCACTTGCTCCATAGGTAATTCAACTCCTAAATCGCCACGAGCTACCATTATGCCATCGCTTACATCAATTATTTGGTCAATATCTTTTATAGCTTCTGGTTTTTCAATTTTAGCAATTACGCGCGCGCGTTTTTGTTTGTGTTTAATAATGTCTTTTAGTTCAACAATATCTGTAACGCTTCTTACAAACGATAAACCAATCCAATCAAAATCGTGTTCTAAAGCAAATTCTAAATCACGAATATCTTTTATGGTTAAACATGGCAACGATATTTTTGTATTAGGAAGATTAACGCCTTTTTTAGAAGATAAATTTCCACCCACTAAAATTTCACAACGCACTTCATCTTTTAAATTTGTGTCAATTACTTTTAAATGTATTTTACCATCATCAATTAAAACGGTTTCGCCTACTTTAACGTCTTGTGGAAACTGAGGATAAGTTATATAAATACGGCTTTCGGTACCCTCACACTCTTTAGTAGTAATGGTAATTGTTTTACCTGTTTCTAACACTGCTAAGTTATTTTGTACTATACCAATTCGTAATTTTGGTCCTTGTAAATCAGCCAGAATACCTACGTGGCGGTTTAATTTTTTATTTAATTCGCGAATGTTTTTTACGTTACTTAAAACGGCTTCGTAATCACCATGGCTAAAATTAATACGGCAAATATCCAATCCTTCTTCAAACATACCTTCTAGTACTTTTATGTCTGCTGTTGCCGGGCCCATGGTAGCCACTATTTTTGTTCGGTTAAAATGATTCATATGTATATGTTTATTGTTTTTTAATTTTCAAAAGGTATAGCTTTTATCTTCATTTGTGCTTGTTTACAACAAACTTTTTGTTAGTGGCTATTTCATATAAAAAAATTAAAGATTAAAAATTATAATGATTATTAAACACTAAAGATATAAAAAGGCTTGTTATTTAAAAATTAAGTTTGGGTTAATTTAATAAACTACTAAGAGAAGCAAACACAAAACTACACTAAGATTTTTTAGACACTAATTAATGGAATACTCGTAAACTTAGGCATAATTAAATTAGTCAATATTCGTGAAATTAGTGCTACATTTTTTTAATCTTTACCATAAAATCATAATAAACCGCGTGATCTGCGTTTTATTATTGCATCTTCTCCGAATTCCAAAAACTACTTTTAATGCCAACATAAAAAAACGGATTTTGAAGAATATAACCTGTAGAATTTTTTTCGGAGCGTTGCGTGTAGCCTAATTCCAAGCGTAAATTCATATCCGGAATAATATAATACGTAAACTTAAAATTACTCTGTAAAATAGTTGTTTTAATACCCTGTGTGGTATAATTACCATATTCACTATTACGTGTAACATAACTCATAAATATATTCTGACCAATGTTTGAAGTGGCGCTTGCGCTATCTTTACCAACAACAGCACTCATGCCTTGCCAACTGAATTGAAAATTATTTTTTCTATAATTTACAAAGCCTAAAAACTCTCTAAAATTTGCGCCTAATGGATGCGCCAATGGCATGCCGTAATGGGCATAGTTTTGCTGCACTAAGCCATGGGTATAAGTGTACGGGCGAGCTTCGTTATATTCCACTTGTATGCTTAAACCTTTTACATTAAACGCATTTATATATTTTGCGCCAAACTGCCACGCTTGCTTATTGGCCCACCACCCGCGGCGTGCACGAACTTCTTTTAAAAAAAATTCGTCTAAACCCAACTGCGCGTATAATTTTAATGTTTTAAATAATTTTCCATTTACATTTAAACCTATAAACGCATTATCAGGTGAGCCTACAGAATACTCTTGAGGTCGTAAAAAAATAATTGGATTTAAGTAATTAACATCAAAGGTTCTTACTTGGTTAGTGTCTGTACCGCGCCAAATAACGTTTTCAAACAATCCCACATTTAATTCTTTTAAAATATTATAACTTAAATAATGGCAGGTACTAAATTTGTTGGTGTAGTTATTTTTTAGTCCATTAGCATTTGTAACATCGTACATATAAGTGTACCAAACATTATATTGCAAACGCCAAATGTTTGTGTTAATTCTAAAAAAAGGCATAGCTGGTGCAAAGTCACTCATAATAAGGCTTCGGTAGCCATCGCCAATAAAATGTTTATCTCTTCCTAATTGGAAATTAAAAATTTTATTATTGTTGGGCGAATAGGAAGCATAACCCGTAACATCCACAAATGAATACCCTTTTTTGTTAGTACCGTATTGCTGACCAAATTCCGGACTAATTTTTTGTTGTGCTAAAATTGTATCTAAAAAAAACGGTTGTTGTTGTTTACCCCCAACCACTGTTGCCGCAAACGTAAAATCGTTATTAATATTAGCTTTAAAGTGTATACCTCCCAAAGCATTGTAAACAGACTGTTTTAAAACGCCATCGTAACCTATTTGCGCATCTAAAATGGGGTGAAATTGTAAATTGTACCATATACGTTTTTCGGGCTTTTCGTTAAGCATTTTGCTTAAAAAAAAGTTTTTAAAGGCATAAAATTTAAATGGAACGACAGAATCAGTAGCATCTGCAAAACTGCTGCTTAAATACGGCCGAAACGAAGAATGAAAAGTAGTATTTGGTTTACTAATGTTCCAATAATCAAAAGCTTGTTGAATATCGTCACCTAAAAAAGCATTTCGAGCCATTTGATCGTATTGACAAAATGAGTTTAAAGAAAAAAACAGGAATATTATTGAGAAATTTTTTTGCATTTGTAACCCAAATGTAAGATTAAATTAAAATAAATTAATACTTTAATTTTTTTGGATTTTGTTTAGTGCCCCAAAATAAAAGTAATATAATCTGTTTTTTATTTTTTCGGAATTGATACACTAAAAATGTGTGTTTACTTAGTAAAGCTAGATGTACGTTTTTTCCTTTATCTATATCATTTAAAAAAATATTTACTTCTTTTTCTGTCTATTTATTTTGCAGATAATTAACAATATTTTCGGCTGTTTTAATGGCTTTATCTATCCATTGAATTTTGTAAAGCATTGTAAATTTATTTGCTTCTTAATTTTTTCATAACAGTTGTATGCGGCGTAAGTTTACCTTCATCAGCCTCTTTAATAGCTTTATCGATATCAGCTTGTTGTTGCTTGGTTAGATTATCCCAAAAATCGGTTGATGATTTACTGCTATTTAAAATCGTATAAACTGCTTGTAGCACTTTATCATCTTCAATTTCATTTATACGTTTTTGTATTTTATTTTTTAAAGTTGTAGTTGTCATTTTATTTATACTTTAGTTATACAAAGTTAATAAAATGACGGGAGTTTTTACATTTAGTTTGGTAAAACTAAACAAAGACTTAAGCGAATTAAAAAGTATAAGCAATAGTTATTTAATACAACCTTTAAAATATTTGATATTATTATGAACACCTATAGTATCTTTTTTATACCAAGTTTTTCCATCAGGATCATTTTTATTATCTCCAGATTTTTTATAACTACTTAATTTATTTAGATTAACTAATATTGTATCTGAAATAATCTTTAATTTAACTCCATTCATTGGGGTAATTCTTAGCCTTTCGTTTGATTTTGAATTTATACGTTGCTTATAAATAGAAGAAAATAGTATTACGCTTCTTTCAATAGAATAAATACCAGAATCAGCACAGAAAAGCGTAGGACTATTATCAACGGTAGTTCTATATAAACCATTTAAATAAAAAGTGACTCAAAATTTTTGATAAGTGCTAGTTCTAAGAAAAGTTTTACCAACGATATTTTGACCGTTTACAATATTTGTTAGAAGAAAAAGGACAATTATTATATTCTTCATTTTATGTTTTTATTACTTAACCGCCTTCAAACTTAAATCTAAACTTTTTATATGATGCGTTAACGCACCAACAGAAATAAAATCAACACCGCATTTTGCATAGCCTGCAATGTTTTTTTCGGTAATGCCGCCACTTGATTCGGTTTCAAATTGCCCGTTTATTAATTTAATAGCTTGCGCAGTTAATTCAGGAGTGAAATTATCTAACATAATGCGTTGTACTTTGCCGTGTTGTAATACTTTTTGTACATCGTTTAAACTACGCGTCTCTACTTCAATAGGTAATTTTAATTTTTTTGATTTTAAATAACTGTTAGCCGCATCAATAGCTTTGGTTATGCCACCTGCAAAATCAATATGATTATCTTTTATTAAAACCATATCAAATAACCCGTAGCGATGATTGGCTCCGCCACCAATTACCACCGCCCATTTTTCGAAAAAACGAAAACCGGGTGTTGTTTTACGTGTATCAATTACCTTAGAAGTTGAGCCTTTGCACAAACTTTGTAAAAAATTTGTTTTAGTGGCTATGCCACTCATACGTTGCATTACGTTAAGTATTATACGTTCGGCAGTTAATAATTTTTGAGTGTTTCCCTCTAAATAAAAAACAATATGTCCCTTTTTTACAATATCCCCGTCAACCTTTAATTCTGTAATTTTAATAGAAGGATCGATAATTTTTAAGATTTTTTTTGCTGCGGTTATCCCTGCAATAATTCCGTCTTCTTTAACCAACAATTGCATTTTGCCCTTGTGTTTTTTAGGGATGGTTGAGAGGGCGGTATGATCTCCATTTCCAACATCTTCGGCTAAAGCGGTTAAAACAAATTTTTGAAAATTAAAATGGGCTTTGTGTAATTTAATAAAATCAATCATTATCGGTTTCTATTCTAAATTGAGCAATTAAACTTCGTCGCACTAAAATAGATACTTTAAATTTTCCATTAGTGGTCTCCAAATTTCCGGTAATGTATTGTGTTGTATTATTTACAGTACTTGTGTGTGTATTAGTAAATGATTTAACACTATGTTTTTCAAAAAAATATTTAATATTAGCTTCGGCTTGTTGTTTGCTTAACACATCCTCCTGACTAATAATTTTAATAGATACTTTTTCGTCAAAATACTTTACTAAGTCAGTAGTTTTGCTTTGTTTTATTGACGTAATTATTTCATCCGTTACATCTCCACCCGAAAAAAGAAAACTGAACAGAAAAAAAAATATATTTATTACAAACTTCATTACCATGTAAAGTTAATTATTTTTTACCAATTTTAAACTGTGAAAATATTACTCTTACAAATAGATAAAACGCAGGATAGTTACTTAAACGAAGGCATTGATATTTACACTAAACGTTTAAAAAACTATGCTGTACTTAATATTGTTACAATTTCCGTTCCAAAAAATGTGCGTGCCCGAACTGTAAACGAGCAAAAAACAGAAGAGGCTAAGCTCATTTTTTCACAAATTTTGGCAGATGATTTTTTGATTTTATTAGACGAAAACGGAACTGAATTTACTTCGGACGGTTTTTCTAAATTTATTTTACAAAAACAAAATGCCTCTGTAAAACGCTTGGTATTTATAATTGGCGGACCTTTTGGTTTTGCTGAAGAAGTTTATAAACGTGCCAATTATAAAATTGCTTTATCGCAGTTAACCTTTTCGCATCAAATGGTGCGCTTGTTTTTTTTAGAACAACTATACCGTGCTTTCACCATTTTAAAGGGCGAAAAGTACCATCATATTTAATAGTAAAAATATAAAAACTTCTACTTTACATTTTCCCACCACTTTTTATAGCTTTTATCATCGTTCCAATACAAAGCTTCACCAATCATAGGTGTTAGAATGGGAATGTTTTTTTCAGTTGCAGATTTTACAACACGTTTAATGGAATCATCCCAATTATGCATAGCCAAACTGAATTTTGCCCAATGTACTGGCAATAATTTTTTTGCTTTTAAATCCAATGCCGCTTGCACAGTTTCTTCGGGCATTGTATGAATGTATTTCCAGTATTCATTATATTGTCCGCACTCTAAAATTGCTAAATTAAACGGACCAAATTCCTTACCTATTTTTTCAAAATGAGAATCGTAACCACTATCACCGCCAATAAATATTTTTTGCGACGGTGTAATTAAAACAAAACTACTCCATAGAGCTTGGGCACGTTTTAACCCTCGTCCCGAAAAATGACGGGCAGTTTTTGTAACCACTTTAAAGCCTTGTTCTAAAAGGGTTTCATCATCCCATTGCGTTTCAATAATTATATTTTTATTAAACTTCCAACGTTCTAAATGTTCGCCAACACCTAAACTTGTAATTATTTTTTTGATTTTCGGTTTCAATTTTAGTAGCGTATCATAATCTAAATGATCCCAATGATCGTGTGTTAAAAATAAATAATCAATTTCGGGAATATCGTTTGCGGTATAAACATCACTTCCATCAAAACTTTTAGTGGTAAAGCTTATAGGCGATGCAGCCCCACTAAAAACAGGATCCACTAAAAATCGTTTGCCATCTATTTGCATAAAGTAGCTCGAATGCCCAAACCATACTAATACGTTTTTACTTTTATCTAAATTATGCAAATCAATTTTTTGAGAAGGTAATTTGATGTTAGGCTTTACATTTGGATTTTTTACAAAAAAGAATTCTTTCATTACTTTAGCCATGCTTACTCCCTCGGTTAAGTCGGGGGTATGATTTAGGTTTTCGAACTTACCGTTTTTAAAATATGGCGATTGTTTTATGCGCTCTAAACGCTGTCCTTTTGGAGTTTTGCCAAACTTAGGTAGGCGAATAAATAGCATTACAGTGCCTGTAAGTACAGCAATTATTATTAGTGTAACTATCATAATTTTTTACTTCATTAAACTTAACATTACTTTATCAAATAGTCTATCTGATAAAATACGGCGTAAAAACAAAATTAATTTTGCACCACCCCCGGTTGCATAACGTGTTTTTGGGCGATGGCTTAAAATAGATTTAACAATTGTTTTAGCAACTACAATGGGTTGTGCCCCACGTTTATCTGCATTTGCTAACATATTAAAATGCTTTTGCGCTAAATTTTTGTAAGCAGTTTTTCCTGATACTTTCATTAAATTATCTCGGGCAATGGTGTTCCACTCTGTTAAAATAGCACCTGGCTCAATAATTATTACATCTATATTAAATTGCTTTAATTCCATTCTTAAACTATCGCTTAAACCTTCTACAGCATATTTTGTAGCGTGATACCATGAACCATGGGGTTCGCCGAATTTTCCACCAATAGAAGAAATATTAATTATTTTACCGGATTGCTGTTTACGCATAAACGGCAAAACCAATTGGGTTAATCGTGCTAATCCAAAAATATTAACTTCAAATTGGTATTTAGCTTCAGAGATTGCTACATCTTCTAAAGCCCCGTAAGAGCCATAGCCCGCGTTGTTTACTAATACATCAATTTTTCCTTCGGTTTTAATAATTTCATTTATGCCATTTACCATTGTCGTTTCGTCGGTTACGTCCATTGCTAATAATTTAACGCCTGCTTGTTTTAAGTCACTCATTTTATCAACTCTGCGAGCAGCGCCATAAACAATATAACCGTTTGCTACTAATAGCTTTGCGGTTTCTTTTCCTATGCCTGAAGAGGCTCCTGTAATTAGTGCTACTTTTTTCATATTTTATTTATTTTTAGTGTCACCCTGAGTTGAGTCTAAGGAATTTTTAAATGTTATTATAATTTATGACTGACTACTCACTCTACTTTAGAGCAAATTTTTTTAGTGCTTTATCATTTTCCAAATCAATTCAAACGATTCGTTAATTATTTTTTTTGTTTTTGCTGCTGACAAATTAGAAGTTGTTACATACTGGTAAACACCAAATGTGTGTGACGTTATAAGTGTAAATACTAATTCAACCGGCAAATCTTTCAACTGTTTTTTCTTAATGCCTTTGGCCAACAAATCTAAATGTTGCTGTGTTTGATTCGCGATTTCTTTATTTGTAACCAGCGCGGTAAATGGCGAGGTGTGAAATTGCTGTATGAAATTAAACTCTGTTTTATTAGCTAAGGCCCAATTTAACGTTTCGGTATAAACAGTTTTTAATGTTTCTTCATAACCCATCCATTCATTAATTGCCCCATACATACAAACGCCCATTCGGGTTTTAATATCAATAAACAAAGAAACAATTAAATCGTCCTTGGTTTTAAAATAATAAAACAAGGTGCCATTGGCAACGCCTGCCTCGTGAGCGATTTTACTCGTGGGTGTGCCATGAAATCCATTCTCTACAAATAGTTTTAATGCTGAGTTTAATATGTCGGTTTTTTTATCCAATTAAAAATGATTGACTAATCACTCCACGAATGTAAATTAGTTTTTTTAATCTGCCAAAATTATTTTAAAATAAAAAAGCCGGCATTAAACCGACTTTTAACTATTAATTGAGTTAATGATTACTCTTTTCTACCACCAAATAAACGTAATAAAAACATAAATAAGTTAATAAAATCTAAGTATAAGGTTAGAGCTCCTAACACACCTAGTTTTTTAGAGCCTTCACTATTATCAGCCGTTTGTCCCAAATTTTTAATTTTTTGTACATCCCAAGCCGTTAATCCTGTAAAAATTATTACACCTAAAATACTAATAATATAATCCATGCCTGCACTGCGCATAAACATATTAATTAAAGAGGCAATAAAAATGCCAATTAGGCCAATTATTAAAATGCTTCCCATTTTAGTTAAATCGGTTTTAGTTGTATAACCCGCTATGGCCATTACGGCAAATAATCCGGCAGTACTTAAAAACACCTTAAAGATGGATCCAATGTTGTATATGTAAAAAATAAAGCTGAAACTTATACCGTTTACTAGTGCATAGGCTACAAATACCCCAATTAAAGTGGTGTAACTCATTTTATTTAAGCCGAAATTTATAACTAAAATAAATGCCAAAGGTGCAAACATTACCACATAGGCTAAAATTGTTGGTTTAAATCCTCTCTCCGTTTCTTGTAGTAACAAACTCGTTAATTCAGGTACAAAAGCAAATAATAATGATGCTATAGTTGTAAGTACCATTGCCAAAGCCATCCAACTAAAGGCGGCTCGCAATAATTTATTTTCGCTAACAATGGTAGCACTTTCTATTTTGTCGATATTTGTACTTCTAAAATTTGTGTTCATGGTTTGTTTATATTTTAACATACAAATTTACACATAAAATAGCTTTCATAAAGGTTAAGAATGTTTAAAAATACAAGTCGCTGGTTTTAAACTTTAAATATTGTAATACAAAGGGTAATCGCGCTATTCTTTATATTTTAGAGTTCTACAGACATTCCTGTAAAACGCGCATAAAAAAGCTGAAAAGGAATAAGTTCTGTTTCTTCTACATCAAGAAACTTATCTCTTTCAGTTTGCTTGTATTTTTTTTCATCTTGTTTTTCTTTGGTGTAATTTAAATAAAATCGCGTTCTTTTATAACCTACCTTATCGGTTTCTGCCATTAACTCTTTATATGATTTAAAGTGTTTTATCTTATTTGTACTAAATTCAAATATAAAATAAGATGTAATAGATTGAGATGTTGGTAAACTGTTTTTCATCTCTGTTCTTTTTTTACCAATAAGATATTTATCATTATATGAAAAAGCAATAATGTTTTGCTCCAACACATTACCATATTCATCATTCATATATGCATTGCCACCAGGAGGATCTTCCGGACTATCCTTAGTGTAATCTACAGACTTTGCATTAGTAAGAAAAGCGCCTGAGCCTATAAGATCAGTAGGAGCTTCAAATTCAACATAAGCGTTTATAACGTATGGATAAACGGTTGGAATCCTCATCCATTCGTGATAACCAACTGCTTTAAAATAATTAGAATCAATTTTTCCTTCCGGATCAATAGCGCTAAGTTTTTTAACATCAGCAATGTAAAGTAACCTGTCTTTTATGCCTAGTTTATAATCTACTTCAAAAGCACCATACTTTAGCTGATAATAATAATCGCGAATCGACCAAAAAAATAATTTATAACAACACATTATCAATACAATTATGAGAAGAATAAATAGAATTTTTTTGTGCATGATTTTCTTTAAAGAATTTTTAGTGTAAATAAATGTACACTATTTAAACTAAACTGTTTTTTATTTTTACTGCTATACTATGGCAAAAATACTAGAGCTTTGAAAGGTATACCATTCTAAAATTACTTAGCCTTTCCTATTTTTTAAATCAATTTTAGATAAAAGTTTTAAAAATTGATACCAACCAAATTTTATTTTCTTTGAAGCTGGAAACAACTGGCAAGGTTAAAAATACAAGTCGCTGGTTTTAAGCTTTAAATAACGTAAAACGGATGTAAGCGCGCTAAAAGCGGAAATAATTACACCAATTAAAACAATTGAGACAAATAAGATAACTAAAATATTTTCGTCTTGCAATTGCATTAAATCAGGTATAAATCGAGTACTTAATATTAAAAATCCCGCTAATAAAGCTCCGGCAATTACGCCGGCAATAATTCCTTGCCTTACTCCTTTAAAAATAAAAGGTTTACTAATAAACGAACGCGTTGCCCCAACCAAGTACATAGTTCTGATTAAAAAACGTTGCGAATAAATAGATAAACGAATGGTATTATTTATTAAAGCAATTGCAACCACCAATAGGGCTCCGCTAAAAATTAAAATAAAAAAAGCAATTGCTTTGGTATTTTTATTTAAAGAATCAATCATATCTTTTTGATAGACGATTTCTTTTACAAAGGGTTTTTGTAATAAATTTTTTTCTACTATTTGAAGCGTATCGGTATTTACATAATTAGCATTTAACTTAACGTCTAACGAATTTAAAAGCGGATTGCTTCCTAAAAAAACCACAAAATCTTCGCCCAAATCGGCTTTTAATTTTTGTGCTGCTTGTTCTTTACTAATTAATGTTACGCTTTTTGCGTAGGTGGCATTACTTATTTCCTGAATAAGACCATCAGTTTGAGCTGAATTGGCGGTATCTTTTAAATACACCTGAAAACCAATGTTTTCTTTAAAATGAACGGTTAATTTATTGGCATTAATAACCAATAAACCTAAAGCTCCCAGCATAAACAATACTAGAGACAGACTTATTATTACTGTAATGCCCGACGTTCGTAATCGTTTTTTTGTTAAAGTGTTGCTCACATTGCTAAATTAATTAAACAAAGTTATTTTATAATAGAGCCATTAGCTTTACAAAAAAACTATTTTATTAAGA
The DNA here is from genome assembly GCA_043772435.1 of Bacteroidota bacterium. GTDB lineage: Bacteria > Bacteroidota > Bacteroidia > B-17B0 > Aurantibacillaceae > Aurantibacillus. The sequence continues at coordinate 5,558 of JAYVGH010000042.1, read as the reverse complement.
ATTAAAAGTTTAAAAGTACTTTTACGCCGTTATTTAAATTATTAATGCAAAATAAAAAAGTCCTATCCTGGATTATATTAATTACCTTATCGTTAGTTTGGGGCAGTTCATTTATTTTAATGAAACGGGGCATGAACGCTTATTCGAGCGATGAAGTAGCAGCATTGCGAATATCTATTGCCTTTTTATTTTTAAGTCCGTTTTTAATAAAACATTATAAAATAGATTTAAAAAAATATTTAAAAGGCTTATTGTGTATGGGTGTTTTTGGTAATTTAATTCCTGCTTTTTTATTTACCAAGGCCGAAACTCAAATTAGCAGCGGCTTAGCCGGAATGTTAAACGCGCTAACCCCCCTATTTACAATTATTGTAAGTTTAATTTGGTTACGGAATAAACCCTCATCAATTAAAATAGTAGGTGTTTTAATAGGTTTTTTAGCGGCTATTTGTTTAATGCTATTTAACGATAGTGGGCAAACTTCCAAAAACGTTACTTACAGTTTATTGGTTGTGGCAGCTACATTTTGTTATGCTATTAGCATTAACGGTATTAAAAAGTACTTATCTGATTTAAATTCGGTTACAGCAACCGTTTGGGCGTTTTGTTTTACCGGCCCCATTGCACTAATTTATTTGTTTGGTTTTACCGATTTTACTACCCATTTGTCTCAAAGTCCACAGGCAATGTCGTCGTTAGGATATATATGTATTTTGGCAATTGTGGGCACTGCTATTTCGGTTATAGTTTATAACCAACTAATTAAATTATCAGGAGTAATTTTTGCTAGCAGTTGTACATATTTAATACCGGTGGTTGCTGTTTTATGGGGACTTTTTGATGGCGAAATGGTAAATATTATCCAAATTTTAAGTATTTTGATAATAGTTTTAAGTATTTATTTAATAAATAAGCCGCAAAAATTTGCCGGTTAAAACTTTTTGAGTATATTTGCCATCCTTTTTAAAAGGGATTATTAACAATTTAAATTTAACTAGCATGTACGCAATTGTAGAAATAGCCGGGCAACAGTTTAAAGTGGAACGTGGAAACAAAGTTTACGTTCACCGCCTAGAGGCTAACGAGGGTGCTAACATTGAATTTGAAAATGTATTATTATTAGATGATGCAGGTAAAATTCAGGTAGGTAACCCAACCGTAGATGGCGCTAAAGTAGCGGCCACAGTAATTAGCCACGTAAGAGGCGATAAAGTGATTGTTTTCAAAAAGCAACGTCGTAAAACCACGCAAAAATGGAACAATCACCGTCAGCATTTTACTCAAATTTTAATTCAAGGCGTTTTAGCTAAAGGCGAAACCGTAAAAGAAGAATTAAAAGTTGAAAAACGTGAAGTGCGTTTAGCATCACCTAAATACATTAAACCCGTAACTGCTGTTGAAGAAGTTGCTGAAGTAGAAGTTGAGAAAAAAGCACCGGCAAAAAAAGCTGCTCCTAAAAAAGCCGCTGCCAAAAAAGTAACTAAAAAGAAAGAAGACTAAAACAATGTTTAGTTTTAAGTGATTGGTTTTTAATAAGCTAAATCATAAACAACTAAAAACTAATAATTAAAAACTAATAAAAAATGGCACATAAAAAAGGGGCGGGTTCGTCAGATAATGGTCGCGATTCGCATAGTAAACGTTTAGGCGTTAAAATATTTGGTGGTGAGGCTTGTATAGCCGGCAATATTATTGTTCGCCAACGTGGTACAAAACATAACCCGGGAGAAAATGTTGGTATTGGAAAAGACCATACATTGTATGCTTTAACTAACGGTAAAGTTGTGTTTAAAAAGAAACGCGACGATCGCTCTTATGTTTCAGTTGTAACTGCATAACACTCGATAAATTTATTAAAACGACCTGCCAAAGAAATTCGGTGGGTTTTTTTTATTTTGGGGCAATGTAAATTTTTAAATAAAAATAAAACATTATTCCTAAATTGGTTGCTAATTGATTGGATTTTTAAAAATATTTAGTGAAATATTAATAGCAATTTTAGTTTGTCTTAATTTTCAATTAAGCGCGCAAATTATTTTAGTAAATAATCCATCTAATAATGCCGTTGCTTTTAATCCCGCTTTTTCGGCAATTTATACGCCTTTTAATCTTAATTACTTACCAAAGTCCATTTGTATTTCAACAAGAATTACTAAAAATCAATTTGACATTTTAAGTACAGGACAATACTTTTTTTTTAAAAGAAACATTGGTATATCTGGCAGTCACAATTATTTTAACCAAAGTGGTACAAGTATCCAAAAATTCAATTTAGGCTTATCTTATCAATTGGTATTTTTTGATAATGTAAGTACAGGTTGGGGAGTTGCTTTAAACAACACTAATTTAAATACAGATTCAACAAAATATTTTTCTGTTTACAATGTAACTGAAAATTATACGTTAAAAAATTCAACCTATACGACATTAACATTTGGAAATATAATTAATTATAATCAATTATTATTTGGGTTTTCAATACAACCAAAAGGCTTAATTTTTTTCAATATAAAAGGTTCATATTTCACTTCTGGTAGCGCACAATTAAAATACAAACATACTTTAACGCGAAACTTAAACTTAACAATTTGGTACAATGGTAATTGGAATAGTATTAATAACGTATACCTTTTAAGTGAAACTTATAAAAAAAATAAATTTCAATCCCACACTCTAAACTTTCAAATATCGGGTAGTAAGAGATATTTGGCAGGTTTAGGTTTAAGAGTAAGTGATTTTAACTACACATCTTTAATTGCAAAAGTTGGGTATACGAATAGAAAAATACAATTTTTGTATGGTGCTGAACCTTATTTTATTGGTACAAAATATTCTGAAATAATTCACGAACTTAGTATGATGCTTAAATTTGATTAAAATGAAAAAAAATAGTTTAGTTTTATTTATTAGTTTATCGTTTTTTTTAAAAGCGCAAGAAAATAATTTTAATTCGACATCTGAAGTTAAAAAAGTTACCGTATTTTTAACCGGTGCCGAACTTAATCATCAGTCAACCGTAAAGCTAAAAAAGGGTAAAAACAATATTACTTTTACAGGACTGTCATCTAAATTAGATGAGGGAAGTATTAATTTAGATCCAGGTTCTAAAGATGTAAACGTACTTTATTTAAAAACTCGACTTAATTATTTGGATTCTAAAAAAGACAATGAAAAAATTTCTAATCTAAAAGATAGTGTTGAGTTATATAAAGATAAATTAAGTTTATTAAAATTTGAACAAGATGTTTTAGAAACCGAAAAATCACTTTTATTTAAAAATCAATCCATTGGTGGTCAAGCCGGTGTGAGTATTGCCGATGTTGAAAAGTCAGCCGATTTTTATAGAAAAAGGAGTACAGAAATTAATCAATTTATTTTTAAAAATAATAAAGTAAAAGTAAAGTTAGAAAATAAAAAACTACAATATAAAAAACAACTGTATGAATTAGATGCAGAAATTAATCCGCCAACAAGTGATATAACAGTAACTTTAGTATCTAATAAAGATTTAGAAACTACTATTAATTTTAAATATATTATTCCAACTGCAGGCTGGACGCCAAAATACGACATAAGAACTGAAGGAACAGGTAAGCCCATAAGTTTAATATACAGAGGCATATTATTTAATAATTCGGGTATAGACTGGAGGGATATAAAAATAATTTTGTCTACGGCAAACCCACAAGTTGGAATTACTATACCAAAATTATCAAAATGGTTTTTAGGTAAAGAACAGGGCGAAGAATTAGTTCCAGCAATATACGATAGAATTTCTGCTCAACAAGGTGTTGTTTCAAATACCGGGAATTTACCAACTGTTTCAGGTAATTTACAAAATATTGATGAAGAAGAATTTAATAAAATATATGATGGCAATAAAAGAGAACAAGGGCAAAATAAAATTCAATTTAAAAAAATTGAAGTCGATATGTTAAGTACCGAGTATTCTATTGAACAACCCTATACTATTTATTCTGATTCAAAACCTTATACTGTTGATGTTTTAGAAAAAACTGTTGAAGCAACTTACGAATACATGGCTGTTCCTGCTCTTGAAAAAGAGGTGTTTTTACAAGCCAAATTAGCGTTAAAAGATTTGCCCGATTTAGTTAGCGGAGATGCTAGTGTTTATTATGGCGGCTCTTACATTGGTAAAACATATATAAAAACTATAGACTTAGAAGACACATTAAATATTTCATTGGGCCGAGATAAAAAAGTTCAACTTTTAAGAAAAGAATCTAAACAAGATTATAAACGTTCCGTGGTGGGGAATTATGAAAAAGAAGTTTTAAAATATGAAACTACCTTTAAAAACACAAAAGATGTCGCTGTAGTAATAATTGTTGAAGACCAAATCCCAGTACCCTCAAATTCTGAAGAAGAAGTAAGCGTTAATGAAACCTCCGGAGCTTTTTATGATAAGGTTTCCGGCAAACTAACTTGGAAGTTTTCACTAAATCCAAACGAATTTAAAGTAATTAAGTTGGGCTATTCTACTAAATATCCTAAACATAATAAATATACTAAGAAAAAGTATAGAACTATTTCCTCTCCTTCATTTTGATTTAAATAAAAATTGCGGTTCAAAAAATAAACCGCATTAACTATGTTATCAAATTTAAAAATTATTAATCCACATTATCATGTAAAAACAGATTATTTGGGTGGAATTGGATTTTTTTATGTTCGCCTTAACTAAATGTAATACACGATACGTTACTTTCGACACTACGCGTTTTGTTTTCTAACGAGATATGTTTACGTTCAAATGCAGTTTTTTATACACTTCACCAAAACCTTTGCAGAGCTCATCATAAAACGTACGCTCGTGGTAAACACTAATAAATAAGCCATTTACTTTTTTTACTTCGTTGGCTAAATTCAATAATGATGTTAATGTTTCTTCGGGTGTGATTTTATCATAAACCAGATAAGCGCCGTCCATGGCACAGAAGGGCACAAATAGTAATTCTGTTTTTTTTTCCGCTGTAAAGTCGTAATAATAAAAAGGGAGTGAAGTGCCCGCTCTAAAACCAATTTGAGAGGCAAAGCCCATAGTAAAATCTGCAATAATACCCTTTTTTAATAATTGGTTTGGGGTAGTTTTTATATTAAAACGTAAATAATGCTGCCGGCTAATGGTAACAGTTTCATTTATTGCTTTTGAAAAATCCGTTACTTCTTGTTTTAGCAATGTTTCATCAACCGAAGAGTTATAAGAAGGGTGCAAGCCAATTAGTGCTTTTTTATTTTTTAAAATAGTAAATACATTTTTAAAGGCGGCGGAGTTTGGGTTGACGGTTCTGTCATAACTCGTACCTGTTTTAAATAGGAAAAAATAAACCAAAGGGATATTATGTTGCAAACAAAAATCAGAAATAGATTCGTAAATATCAAAAGGGTCTTTTTGTTTGCCTCGTAATACCCTTAAACGGGTTGTTAAATTTTTTAAATTAAACTTTATAATATCTTTTGCAATTGCGCCCGTAGTTCTTACAAAACCTTTATGCTTAAAGGCGTATAAGTTATCTACGTCAATAGTACTAATGGCT
>JAYVGH010000041.1:0-2149 GCA_043772435.1 Bacteroidota bacterium | reverse complement strand
CATACTCTATCTAGAACGTTTTTCCCAATCCTTTTCTCTTTTCCTTCACTTTGGGGGGGCAAAAGTAATTATTGTTTTAATACTTTCCAAATTTATTTTGCAATTTATTTTTTTCTACTAACATCTTACAAAATAACGGGCGACAAAAATACTACTTTTTTTGATATCTTAATGGAAAATCATAAAAAATATCCTATTTTTTTATAAACTTATTAACTTTTAGGGTATCGGGGCATTGTAAGGCTAATTGCAGTATGGATTTATTAAAAACAGGATGTATGTGAACTTCGCATACCTCTAATAATGGTTTTAAAACAAAATTTCGCAAATGTAAACGTGGATGAGGAATTTGAAGGTTATCAATTTCAATTATTTCGGCGTTAAAAAATAAAATATCAATATCCATTGTTCTATCAGCATTTTGGTTTTTGGTTCTTTGTCTACCAAGACTACTTTCAATATTTAATAAAGTTTTTAAGAGTTTTTGAGGAGATAAATGTGTGTGGATTTTAATAACCTGATTTAAATAATTTAAACAAGAATGGGAACCCCAAGCTTCAGTTTCATAAATTGATGACGTAGCTGTAACTTTACCGCACAACTCGCTAATTTTTAAAATTGCAGTATTAAGGTTAACCTCTCGGTTGCCAATATTTCCGCCTAAACATAAAAAAACCTCGTTCATAATAAAGATTATAAAGGTAAATGAGAATATGGTTACTTTTGTTGAATAATTAAAAATTTATTATGAATTAGCATTTGTTGCCAACATAAAAAAAACAAATCAACAATGCTAAACCATAATACAATAAAAAACAAATAAATATAAATTATGAAACAATTTTTTGGCGCTTTTTTTGGATCGATAATAGGTATAGTAATAGCTACAGTATTAGCAGTATTAATTGTTGTAGGGGCAGTAAAATCAAGCTTTAATAGCAATTTTAAGGAAGAAGAAACATCGGTAAAAAAAACAAATTCTATATTAAAAATAGTTTTGGACGGTGCTATAATAGATAGAGAAAAAGAAGACCCTTTAGCACAGTTAAAAGGTTTAGCGCCAATGGGCGATAGCCGTGATAAGATGGGACTAAACAGTATTTTAACTAAAATTGAAAATGCAAAAATTGATGAAAATGTAAAAGGCATTTATTTGTATTGTAAGAACGTTGATGGCGGATATGCCAGCATTGAAGAGTTTAGAAATGCTTTAATAGACTTTAAAAAATCAGGGAAATTTATTTACGCTTACTCTGAAGCTTATGGACAAAAAGAATATTATTTAGCCAGTACAGCGAATAAACTATTTTTAAATCCGCAGGGTGCTATGGAGTGGAAAGGTTTAAGCATGAGTATCCTGTTCTTTAAAGGTGCGTTTGATAAATTAGGATTTGACATGCAAATTTTTAGACATGGTAAATTTAAAAGTGCCATAGAACCTTTTATATTAGATAAAATGAGTGATGCCAACCGTTTACAGTCTGAAACTTTTTTAAATAGTATTTGGAACACAATGTTAACAGGCATAAGCGAAAGCAGAAATATTAGCATAAATGATTTAAATACATTGGCAAATAACTTAACCATTCAATTTCCGGAAGATGCTGTTAGCGCTAAACTAGTTGACGCGGCAGCGTATGAAGATGAAGTGCTTTCTGAATTAAAAAAGAAAACTGGCATTGCTGAAAAAGACAAATTAAATTTTGTTGATTTTGGTAAATATAACTTTAAACCAAAAAAAGTTGCTGCTTTAAAAGCCGATAAAATTGCGGTAATTTATGCCGAAGGAAGCATTGAAAGCGGTGAAGGTGATGATGAAAAAATTGGAAGCGATAAAATTGCTCAAACTATTAAAGATGCACGTTTAGACGATAAAATAAAAGCGATTGTGTTACGCGTAAACTCACCAGGTGGAAGCGCCTTAGCCAGCGACGTTATTTGGCGCGAAGTAACTTTAGCCAAAAAAGCAAAACCAACTGTAGTAAGCATGGGTAATTTAGCTGCCAGCGGCGGTTATTACATTAGCTGCGCGGCTGATAGAATTTTTGCACAACCTAATACCATTACAGGTAGCATTGGTGTGTTTGGTATGTTGCCGAATATGCAAAAAGCATTAAAAGATAAATTAGGGATTACTGTAGATACCATA
>JAYVGH010000040.1:0-5415 GCA_043772435.1 Bacteroidota bacterium | reverse complement strand
AAAAAAACTTGCTAAAACCTGTAAAATACACTATCTTTGCAATCCTTAAAAAAATGGAATCGCAAGTAAAATTATTCTCAGGTATTGCTACCGAAACTTTAGCAAAAAAAATTGCTGAGGCTTATGGACAACCCTTGGGTAAAGTAGAGCATTATCGCTTTAGCGATGGTGAATTACAGGCTTCGTACGAAGAAAGTATTCGTGGGCAAAGTGTTTACATTATACAAAGTACGATGCCACCTGCCGATAATTTAATGGAAATGCTTTTGTTGATTGATGCCGCCAAACGCGCCAGTGCAAGGCATATTGTAGCTGTTTTACCTTATTTTGGGTATGCCAGGCAAGATAGAAAAGACAAACCCCGTGTAGCAATTGGCGCTAAATTAGTGGCCGATATGCTAGCTGTTGCAGGTGCAACGCGTGTTATGACCATGGATTTACATGCCGATCAAATTCAAGGATTTTTTAATGTGCCGGTAGATCATTTATACGCGTCCACTATTTTTTTACCCTATTTTAACTCTTTAAATCTGCCTAACCTTACCATTGCTGCACCTGATATAGGTGGCAGTAAGCGTGCTAATAGCTATGCCAAACATTTAAAAGCCGAAATGGTAATTTGTTACAAACAACGCATAAAAGCCAATGAGGTAGAAAGTATGACTGCCATTGGTGAAATTGAAGGTAAAAATATTGTGTTGGTAGATGATTTGGTAGATACTGGCGGCACATTGTGCAAAGCCGCAGAGATGATGATGGACAAAGGCGCCTTAAGTGTTAGGGCTGTGTGCACGCATCCTGTACTTTCGGGTAAAGCGTACGACAATATTAATAATTCGAAATTAACTGAATTAATAGTTACAGACACCATACCATTAAAGCAACACAGCGAAAAAATTAAAGTTCTTAGCGTTGCTAATTTGTTTGCTAAAGTAATTAATAGCGTGCAGAATTATGAATCGATAAGTAGTAATTTTATAATATAATCATCCGCATAAACTAAATAACCGATTATTTGATTTGAAGCGGATACAAATCAATAATCACTAAAAAGCAAAATAAAAAATGAAAACAGTACAATTGAGCGGTTCGTCACGTGTGAACGTAGGAAAAGTAGATGCAAAAGCACTACGCACAAAAGGTCACGTACCATGTGTAATTTATGGTTTGGGCGAGCAAATACACTTTAGTGCCGATGAGCGTGCATTTAAAAATATAATTTTTACACCGGATACAAACATTGTAGAGGTGGAAGTAGAAGGTAAAAAATACCGTACTATTTTACAAGAAGCACAGTATCATAAAATTAACGATAAACTAATTCATGCTGATTTTTTACAAATTACTGAAGATAAACCCGTATCGGTTCAAATACCTGTAAAAACAATTGGACAAAGTGAAGGCGTTAAAGCGGGTGGTAAATTAGTTATTAAATTACGTAAATTAAAAGTACGCGGTTTAATTTCAAAAGTTCCTGAATTTGTTGAATTAAATATTGAGAAATTAGCCATTGGTAAATCTATTGCTGCCGGCGATATTCAATTAGATGGTTTAACATTATTACATCCTAAAAATATTGCTGTAATAAGTGTACAAACAACACGTAACGTAGTTGCCGTTGAAGAAGTAAAAGCAACAACAGCTTCACCTGCTGCAGGTGCAAAAGCGGCGCCAACAAAAGCGGCTCCCGCTAAAAAATAAAAATTAATTCTTTATAATTAAAAAAATCCTTCTTAAAAAATTAAGAAGGATTTTTTTATGCTTTATTATAGCGGTTATCAACTTTGCCTTTGTTAATTTTTTATCAGCATTTCCGCCACTTTTCTATCAACAATTAAGGTAAAATCGTTTTCTTTTAAATCATTTAAATTAATCCAACGGAGGCTTTGTGCTCCTTCTTTTTTAATAAAATCAAACGTTTTGGTGCTTGTTTTAAATGTTAAAGATTGTTTGGGTTTTACATTGTAATACACGCTAATTACCTGGCTTTTGGTATCAAAGGCACTTAGTACAAAAAAATCGGTAGTGTAAAAATGATCTGTAATTTCAATTTCTAAATCAATCTCTTCTTTAAATTCGCGTATTAATGCATCTTTTAAACCTTCGCCAAACTCCAATCCTCCACCTACAAATTTTGTAATTTTATTGCCTTTAATGTATTCGTCCGACACCAAAATAGCGTCGTTTTCAATTAATAAGCCATAAACCCTAACATTAAATTTTTTAAACACACTTTAAATTATAAAATATGTTACAAAGGTAGGGTTAATCTTTTGCTTTTTGTTATTTTTACCCCCATATATATAGCGTGAAAAAACCAAACAAATACATAAAATGGCTGTGGATATTGCTATTAAGTCCATTTTTATTAATTTTTATTTTTATATTTTTAATTAACATAGGCACTTTTGGTTCTTTACCAAAAGTAGACGAATTATTAAATCCTAAAAATAGTTTAGCTACTGTGGTATATAGCGGCGATATGGTAGTGTTGGGGAAATATTACAGCGAAAACCGTGTAAACGTAAATTTTAACCGAATAGATAAAGATTTGGTTGAGGCCCTTGTAGCAACCGAAGACGCTCGTTTTTATGAACACAGTGGCGTAGATATTAAGGCCTTGGGGCGAAGTGTTTCCGGGGCTTTTATGAGCGGTAACAAAGGCGGTGGAAGTACAATTACCCAACAATTGGCAAAAATGATGTTTCCACGCGAAAAATTAAGCAAGCCACAATTAATTATTCGAAAAATAAAAGAATGGATTATTGCCACAAAATTAGAAAAGTATTACACCAAGGATGAAATAATGGCCCTGTATTTAAATAAGTTTGATTTTTTGAACTTAGCGGTTGGCGTAAAATCAGCAGCACAAATTTATTTTAATCGTGGGCAAGATAGTTTAAAGTTAGAGCAAGCGGCTATGTTAATTGGCATGGCAAAAAATCCATCGCTGTTTAATCCGGTAAATCCCAGGCGTGCCGATACTACACGCCATCGTCGTAATGTTGTAATGAACCAAATGGTAAAATACGGTTACCTCAGCAAACAAAAATACGACAGTTTAAAAGTGTTGCCATTGGGTTTATCTTTTCGCCCCGAAGACCACAACGACGGACTTGCCACTTATTTTAGAGAATATTTACGTGATAATTATTTAAAAGCGTGGTGCGAAAAACATATTAATCCCGATACAAAAGAACCTTATAATATTTATAAAGACGGATTAAAAATTTACACCACCTTAGATTCACGCATGCAACAATATGCCGAAGAAGCTGTAAACGAAAGTATGCACGATTTACAAAAAAAATTCAGTAAAGAGTGTTTAACTAAAAAAAATGCGCCCTTTGCCTGGAATGTAAATAAAGATGAAATTAAAAACATAATGGAATCTTCTATGAAAAGAAGTGAACGTTACAGAGCAGGAAAAAAACAAGGTTTAACCCACGAGCAAATTTTGGCAACATTTTACAAGCCTGTTCAAATGAGTGTTTATAGCATACGCGGCGATATTGATACCACAATGACACCTTACGATAGCATTAAATATTACAAATCGTTTTTACAAACCGGCTTTATGGCAATGGAGCCGCAAACTGGCTATGTAAAAGCTTGGGTAGGTGGCATTAATCACAAACATTTTAAGTACGACCACGTTAAAGTAAGTAAGCGCCAGGTAGGTTCTACCTTTAAACCCTTTGTATATGCGCTGGCAATAGAGAATGGTTTAAGCCCCTGTTATCAAGTTCCTAATGTAAAAACTTGTATTGAAACACCGGATGGAAAACAATGGTGCCCAAATAATAGCGATGGTTTAAAAGGTACCGGGCAAATGATAACGTTAAGGCGAGCATTAGCTAATTCTGTAAATTATGTATCTGCTTGGATTATGAAACAGTATGGACCACATGCTGTTGTAAATTTAGTAAGGCGAATGGGCATTACATCCGATATACCTGAAGTGCCTTCCATTTGCTTAGGAACACCCGATATAAGTGTTTTTGAGATGGTAGGGGCAAATAGCACGTTTGCAAATAAAGGCACATATATTCAACCAACATTTATTACCCGTATCGAAGATAAAAACGGAAAAGTATTAGAAGAGTTTATACCAAATAGAGATGAAGTATTTAGCGAAGAAAAAGCTTACACAATTATACAATTGATGAGAGGGGTAGTAACTAGCGGAACCGGGTCAGCATTAAGAGGTTCAAAATATAAATTAAGCAATCAAATAGCAGGAAAAACTGGAACTACCCAATACAATGCTGATGGTTGGTTTATGGGCTTAACCCCCGATTTAGTAGCGGGGGCTTGGGTAGGAGGCGAAGATAGAAGTGTACATTTTAATAGTATTGTAGATGGGCAAGGAGCAACAATGGCTTTACCTATTTGGGGTAAATTTTTTAGAAAAGTATATGATGATACTAAATTAAAAGTAGGTAAAGGCGATTTTCCTCGACCAAAAAATTTAGATCCAAACTTAGAAATGGATTGTGATAAATATGAAAAGGAACCTTTACAAGGAATGCCAATTATTTCAGAAGATGAATAAGAATATTTTACACTATATAAATGAAAATATTTTTTATTACTCATAAATATGTATTGCTATTTGTAACTGTATTTATTTTGAGCGAAATTATTGTTAACCCCTCAGGAAATTTTCCTTTAAATGATGATTGGTCTTATTCTAAATCAGTAAATATCTTACATAATGAAGGTAAATATAATATTGGTGATTGGGGAGCAATGACATTGTTTACCAATTTAATATGGGGATTTTTATTCACAAAAATTTTTGGATTTTCAACAATTGTATCTTCCTTAATTGGCATTTTGGTTTTAAACAAACTTGTAGTTTCAATCTTATTTTATATTTCTGTATTTGGCATTAAAGATTATTTAAGTATAAATAGTAAAAGATGGCAAGCCTACAATGACTTAAAAAAAGAAAAAATAAACCTACTGAAAGAATTAATGGAGGTTTTGAAATAAATTGTTGGAATGAAGGGAAATTAAATTGGTGGTTTGATTTTTTTAACGATAATAATTTTGACTATTTAATACAGTATAAACTTGAAAAAGGATATAAAATATTTTGAATCTCCGTAATCTTACCCATAATTAAAAACTGAAGCAATTATTAATCTATCAAACATAGCATCTTTAAAATATCTTCGGTTTAGTTTGTAGACAAATTCGTTTAAATAATTTTGTAAGTATTTACCTTTAATTTTATGGTAAATTCCTAAAAAATTTCTTTTGGCATTTGCTATGGCTATGTGCACCCATTTTAGGGTTGTTGAACCCAGATTACGCAATAGAGAATTCGAAAGGATAATCAAATTCCTTTGAATAGTTCCATAAGCCGCTAAACCATTGCCTTCGTTTTTTACTTAAAGCAATTTTCAG
>JAYVGH010000039.1:0-2272 GCA_043772435.1 Bacteroidota bacterium | reverse complement strand
AATGCCAATGCGTGTCATTTGAAATCCCGGCACAGTATTTAAACCCGAAGGGCCTGTAGCAATTAAAGCCTGCCCGTTTTGCAACTGGCTTACCAATATGCGCGGTAGGCTGTTGGTACGGATTTCTAATGGGTTGGTAACGTTAGTAGTGTTCCAACCGAGAAAATTTCCAGCAGTGAAAGCATTTCCTGGGTTACCCCCCTGTCCTTTTACTATTATAAAACTAAAAGATAAAACAATAACTACAATACTTCTTTTTTTCATAATTTTAATGTTTAATTATTATTTTGTGATTTATATTTTTTATTTTAATATAGTAGAGGCCAAATGACCAATCAGAACAATTAATTAATAGAGTATTATGCTTTGTTTCCGAATCATAAGTAATTTTTTGCCCCAGGCTATTAAAAATTTCGATAGGGATACCATTTACTTGTTCTATAATTATATAATCGTTTGATGGGTTAGGACATATTTTACAAGTGTGATTTTGAGTATTTTCTTTTATACTAGTAACATAATTTTGACAAAAAGCAGAGTCTGTGCTTAAACACATATCATCTATAAAATAATAAGCGTAAATTCCGCTTGCTTGATTAGTAATAGTTGTATTCGCATCATCAAAAAAATTGCCAATCATAATATTTTGGTAAGCTGAATCAGGGACAAATGAACCAAATATTTTTGTCCAATTTATTGTATCAGTAATAACAACATTGCTATAGAAATGAGCAATATTATTAATTGAAACAGTTGTTAATGCCAAAGATGAAAATTTCACCCCAATTTTATTTGAGCTATACCCAGCTAAATAACTGGTATCAGCTCTACTTATTTTAAAAGACATATAATATTTTTGAGATATTGTAAGTGGCATTAATAGCTGGCATCCAAGTATTTCTCTTGCTAAGCCTCCATCCCAATAAGTAATTAAACCAGCGTAAGCGTTACCATCATATGCAGACTGATAGCCATATGTATTTTTTGGAACAAGTAAGAAGGAATTTGTAGCACAGGCATTATAATAATCAACAGATCCGTTATATGAATCCCATCCAATTGCTTTATATATCTCACCTGAACTACTAGGACACATAGAATAACTTTCAAAACTAGAGTTAGGAACAAGATTAACTTGACTGTATGTATAGTTAAACAACAATATTTTTATTATAAGTATGTTTAGTTTATTTTTCATTTAACTAATTTACAAAAAATTAGTTTGTATTAATTATATTTAAGTAGCCGGGTGCATAAAACGGCAAAAGGAGCTAGGCCGTTTTTTATTATAGAGAACATTGTAAACATACTGTAAGCTAATAGCTTTTGTGTTGCCAAATTGTTAAGCAATGGTTGTGTTTTATATAAGCTAAAAATTTAGATGTAAAGTTTGTTACACATTTTATTGTGCAAATTCGGTAAAATACTGTTATGTAAGTAAAGTAGTTTGTATTTGTAAAAATTTTAGTTAAGCCAACTGTAAAGAAATTAAAAACTATTAAGCATTCTTAAAATCCCAAGTTTCTAAAAACTTGGTGGTATAATTTCCGGCCTTAAAATCTTCGTTTTGCATTAATTTTAAATGGAAAGGAATGGTTGTTTTAACGCCTTCTATTACATATTCGCTTAAAGCACGGTGCATTTTAGCAATGGCTTCTTCGCGGGTTTGTGCTACTGTAATTAATTTGCCTATCATACTGTCGTAATTTGGCGGTATTCGGTATCCACTGTAAACGTGACTATCAACCCTAATGCCGTGCCCGCCGGGAGTATGTAAGGTGGTAATTGTACCAGGCGATGGCGTAAAATTAGTAAAAGGATTTTCGGCATTTATACGGCATTCAATGGCATGCATTTCGGGGTAATAATTTTTACCGCTAATAGGTACGCCGCTTGCTACTAATATTTGTTCGCGAATAAGGTCATAATTAATAACCTCTTCTGTTATGGGATGTTCTACTTGAATACGGGTATTCATCTCCATAAAATAAAAATTGCGGTGTTTATCTACCAAAAACTCAATTGTGCCAACACCTTCGTAATTAATGCTTAAAGCGGCTTTAACGGCGGCATCGCCCATTAATTCGCGCAATTCGGGGGTCATAAACGGGCTTGGCGTTTCTTCTACCAGTTTTTGGTGACGGCGTTGAATAGAACAATCTCTTTCACTTAAATGGCAGGCTTTACCGTATTGGTCGCCAACAATTTGAATTTCAATATGGCGAGGCTCTTCAATGTATTTTTCCATATACATGGCACCGTTTCCAAACGC
>JAYVGH010000038.1:0-12711 GCA_043772435.1 Bacteroidota bacterium | reverse complement strand
AGGAGCAGTATTAGCTACAGGCACAGTAGCAACGCTTGCAGTACCATTACTACCATTTTTACAAGTAACCGAAGTGTTTGCTAAGGTTAAAAAGGCAAGCCCGGGTTGAATGATTGTGGCAGTAGCTGTTTTTACACAACCTTTAGCATCTGTTACCTGCACGTTATAAATACCTGCAATTAAATTTGCAGAAACTGAAGAAGTACTTCCTGAGGGTGTCCAGAGATAAGCATACGGGGTTGTTCCACCCGAAGCAGTAGCAGTAGCTACACCATTATTGCCATTTAAACACACAACACTTGTGGTTTGAGCGGCGACTAAATTTAATAAAGCAGGTTGAGTAATAGTAAATGTTTTTGTAATAGTACAGTTACCATCGGTAATTTTAACGGAGTAATTACCTGCCGCCAAACCACCCGCGACGGAATTTGTATTAATAGTAGTAGCACCTGCAGCTGGTATCCATGAATATGAAGTTGGAGCGGAGCCCACAGTAGTAACCGTTGCCGAACCATTTGACCCTCCATTACAACTTACATTTGAGTTAACTACAGTAGGCGTAAAGCCACCCACAACACTTAAAGTCATAGTTTGTAAAGGCGAACAGGTAATTGAAGGCGCTGCTGTTACAGTGTAAATTCCATTGCCTGTAGGAGTAATACATTGTCCGGTTGAGGTACCACCGCCTGGAATACTCCAAGTATAAGTAGCAAAACCCGCAGGGGCACATGCCAGAACACCTGGACAAACAGGAGCTAAATTATAGGTTGAGTTTAAACAATCTGCATCAATGTAAGCATAAGCCCAGTCGCAATTTGGTGTACACCATCTAACTCTAACTGTTAAAGTAACATTTTGACCAACGTAAGCGGATAAATCGGCATTTGCTGTTTGCCAAGATAAATACGAAATAGGATAAGTACCAGTACAACCAGTAATAGTTGTTGCTGTAACGGCAGACGTTACACCGGCTACTCCTTGAAAGGCATTATTAACATACTGTACCTTAAAATAAGGACAAGCTAATTGAACCCCTGCTGAATTTGTTATTGAAACTTCGATATTTGCAGCCGAACCAGCAGAGTGTGGATAATTTAATACCACCATTGCATAATGTATTTGTAATTGAGTATTACCCGCGGCTACACTAATTATACGTGATGCACTTGAGTTACAGAAATTTCCGGCAGCAGTACTGTTAGTACAAAAACAACCTCCTCCGCCTCCAGTACCCGGAGAGCCTGGCACTGTCCAATCGCCACTAATTTTTAACGAAAAATTACCCCCTGGAAACACTTGCGGAAAACCACCGTGCGGATCTACGCCTGCTCCAGTAACAACTTGTGTTAAGCCGGCGGTTGTCCAACCGCTGGTGTTACCCGATTCAAAATCAATATTAGTACAATTAGCAGGTTGTGGACCTTGCATTGTACTATTAGAACCTCCAATTGGTTTATAATTGGTTTGTCCATTTATATTAGTAGTATGAACAGGAAACAAACCGTATTTTTGAATTAACCAACTACGTTTCATATGTTCAAATAACTGATTTTTTTCTTCTAATGTTTTTAAACCTGAAGTATGCTCCCAAGCAACTTTTGTATCAAATGCTTCTAATGAATCTTTTAATGTTTTTTGAGCATTTATATTATTTCCAATAATGCTAAAGAAAATAACTAAAAATAAGCTAATTTTTTTCATGTGATTGTTTTTTATAAAGATAAGCTCAAACTAAGTATTTTAAAAACTCTTTACTCATTTATAGCTATAATTCACTAACTTATATGCTTAAAAATAGTGTTAAACGATAAAATATAGAATTAATTAGAATTATAGGTGCAATTATAAGTTACACAATTGTTTAAAAAACAATCTTTTTAAAAATTATTTACAATTCCCTCAGCAATACGTTTACTTGCTCCAATACCGCCCAACATTTCTTCTAAAATAGAGTAATTTGTAAGTTGCAGATTACGGTAATTTGTATCGTTTAATAATTTATTTAATTCGGTGCAAATGTTTTGGGTAGTTAAATCGTCTTGTACCAGCTCTTTTACAATTTCTTTACCCATTATAATATTGGGTAAGCCAATGTATTTTACATCTTTATTAACCAACATTTTGCCAATTTTAAACGACAAACCACCTGCTTTGTAACAGATTACTTGGGGTAATTTAAATAAAGCGCTTTCTAACGTAGAAGTGCCAGACTTAATAATGCCAACCTGGGCGTAACTCATTAACTCATAGGTTTGGTTATAAATAATTTTTATGCCTTTTTGTATTAAAGGTTCGTAAATGTGTTGTGGTAAATTGGCAGAGCCTGCTACAACAAATTGGTAGTTTTTAAATTCACTCATTACCCCCATCATTATTGCCAACATATAATCTATTTCTTGTTTACGACTACCAGGTAAAACAGCAATAATAGGTTTTTCGCTTAAATTATTTTCTGAGTTAAAATTTTCTTTCGATTTAAAATTAGGCTTTTGTTGGGCTATTGCATCTAACAAAGGGTGACCAACAAAATCAACATCAATGGTATGTTTTTTGTAAAAGGCTTTTTCAAACGGAAGAATAACAAATAATTTAGTAACATATTTGCGAATGGTTTCTACCCTGCCTTCTTTCCAAGCCCAAACTGTAGGCGAGATATAATAAAACACTTTTATATTATTTTCTCCCGCCCACTTTGCCATTCGTAAATTAAACCCCGGGTAATCCACCAGCACCAATGCATCGGGTTTAAAATTTAAAATACTTTGCTTAACGGTTTTAAAATTTTTTTTTATGGTTTTAATGTTTTTCAACACATCAATAAAACCCATAAAAGCCATTTGTTTAATGTGAATGCTTGGAGTAATGCCAGTAGTTTTTTGCATTAAATCGCCACCGGTAAAAGCAAAAGAAGCATCTTTATCTAATTCAATAATATGTTTTATGCAATTACTTGCGTGTAAATCGCCACTGGCCTCACCGGCTATAAAGTAGTAACGCATTATCCTAAATCTACTTCTAAATAATAAGTGACATAAGCCACTAATGCCACGTAAATAATAACACTTGTTATTATGCCTTTGGTAAACTTATCTATTTTTTTTGTGAGTCCGTAATAAAATATAAGTAAGTTGGCAATACCACAAATTTTTATAACGCCACTTAGTAATTGTCCGTTTAATAAATATTTTATGTAACGTATTGGAAACGAAATTTGATGTTCGGTAAACAACCAATAACCTGTAAAAATAAGCATTGGAAAAACGATGCCGGTAACAAGCCCAATCCAAAATTTATCTATTTTATATAACCACATAATTTTATTCTAACGTTTTTAAATTTTTTAGTTCGTTATGCGCTGTTAAATCTGCCATTGTTGGCACTACCGAAATGTAACCGTTTGCTAATGCATATTCATCAGTATCGTTGGCTTCTTTCTCATAATTAATAAACGAACCTGTTAACCAAAAATAATCTCTACCGTATGGGTCTTTTCGTTCGTCAAACTTTTCTACCCACATAGCTTTAGCTTGGCGCGCTACTTTAATACCTTTAATTTGCTTAGCTTTTAATTTGGGAATGTTTACGTTTAAACACACGCCTGTGGCTAATTTGTTTTTTAAAGTATGTTTAATAATTTGTTTAATGTATTTTTCGGCTTGGGTAAAATCGGCAGTTTCTTCATAATCGCATAAGCTAAAACCAATACTACTTGCACCCTCTAAAGCACCCTCAACAGCAGCACTCATAGTACCGCTATAAATTACGTTGATACTACTATTACTACCATGGTTAATACCGCTTAAAATTAAATCGGGTTTTTGTTTTAAGATGTGGTTAACAGCCATTTTTACACAATCTACAGGGGTTCCGCTACAGGCGTATTCTTTATCTACTTTATGAAAATTTGTTTTTTGTAAACGCAAAGTTGCATTTATTGTAATAGCGTGCCCCATGCCACTTTGTGGTTTATCGGGGGCTACTACAACTACTTTACCAAATTGTGAGGCTATTTTTACAAGGTAAGTAATGCCCGGGGCATAAATACCATCGTCGTTAGTTACTAATATTAGTGGTTGTTTTGGCATGTTTTTATTTGTATAATTTTTTTAAATAGCAGTAAATACAATATTTTTTATTATTAAAATTGATTTTATAAATTATGCTTACTTTTTTTCCTCGATTAAAAAAAATAACAAAAAAAAACAAGATTGCATAAAATTTCTTTCATCTTTATTTATACAATTTTAATCGCTCCTGCTTTACGTTTTCGTTTTCTAAATATTCATCATAAGTCATTTTTTTATCAATAATGCCTTTGGGTGTTAATTCTATTATTCGGTTAGCAACGGTTTGCATTAATTCATGATCGTGACTTGTTAATAACACAGTTCCTGTAAAATCTTTTAACGCATCGTTATAAGCAATAATACTTTCTAAATCTAAGTGATTGGTTGGTTCATCTAAAATTAAAAAATTTGGATTTACCTGCATCATGCGGCTAGTCATACAACGCACTTTTTCGCCTCCACTAAGTACAAAACATTTTTTCATTACTTCTTCGCCGGTAAACAGCATTTTTCCTAAAAAACCACGTACATAACTTTCGTCTTTATTACTGGAATATTGGCGTAACCAATCCATTAAATTCATATCGCCGGTAAAATACTTGGCGTTATCGTTTGGAAGGTATCCTTTGTGAATAGTTGTTCCAAATTTATATTCTCCGCTATCTGCTTTGTCTTCTTCGTTAATAATATCAAATAACGCTGTAATTGCTAAATGATTTTTTGCAATGAATGCAATTTTATCACCCTTAACAACATTAATATTTACGTTTTTAAATAACATACCATCGGCATTTGATTTACTTAAATTTTCGATGTGTAAAAGTTGGTCTCCGGCCTCGCGTTCTTGTTTAAAAATAATACCTGGGTATTTTCGGGTGCTTGGTGGAATTTCGTCAATTACCAATTTATCTAATAATTTTTTACGGCTTGTGGCTTGGCTACTTTTACTGGCATTGGCACTAAATCGACGAACAAATTCCTGCAATTCCGAACGCTTGTCTTCGGTTTTTTTATTTTGGTCGGCACGTTGTTTTAATGCTAACTGACTCATTTGATACCAGAAACTATAATTGCCGGTGTAGGTTTTTAATTTGCCATAATCAATGTCGCAAGTATGTGTACATACGGCATCTAAAAAGTGCCTATCGTGACTAATTACAATAACTGTATTTTCAAAATCGGCTAAAAAATTTTCAAGCCAACTAATGGTTTCAACATCTAAATCATTGGTAGGTTCATCTAATAATAAAATATCGGGGTTACCAAAAATAGCTTGGGTTAAGAGAATTTTTACTTTGTCTTTACCGGTTAAATCTTTCATTACTTTAAAATGCGATTCAACACCAATACCAACATTAGTAAGCAACGTAGCGGCATCACTTTCGGCGTTCCAACCATTCATTTCGCCAAATTCGGCTTCTAATTCAGCCGCTTTTAAGCCATCGGCTTCGCTAAAATCAGGGCGTGCATACACGGCATCTTTTTCTTTTATTAAAGCGTGAAGGCGTTTGTTACCCATCATTACAGTGTCCAATACCGTAAATTCATCAAACTCAAAGTGATTTTGCTTTAATACACTCATGCGCATGCCCGGTAAAATATGTACTTGCCCTTTGGTTGGATCAATTTCGCCACTTAAAATTTTCATAAAGGTACTTTTACCCGCACCATTGGCACCAATTAAGCCGTAGCAATTGCCGGGGGTAAATTTTACGTTTACCTCATCAAACAAAACACGTTTGCCGTATTGCAAATTCACATTACTAACTGAAATCATAATTTATAAAAAACGTGTAAAGATACTATTTATAAATTCTAAGCGCTAAATTCTAAAATGTAAATTTTAAACAACACGATAAAAAAACCATTATTAATTTGCTTTTTTTTTATTAGTTTAGAGAAAATTAATATCACTTTAACTATAAAAAAATGGAGCAAAACTCTAATTTACTAATTTACTAGTTTACACTAACCAAACCGGCGAAACATAATTAGAAGTCTGTTTAGAAAATGAATGTGTTTGGTTAACGCAAATACAAATGTGCGTGTAGTTTCAAAAATCAAAATCTACCATTAGTGAACACATAAAACACATTTTTTAAGAAGGCGAATTGAATGAATTTTCAGACGTTCGGAATTTCCGAACAACTGTCCTTTATACAAAACTACTTACTATAATCTCGATGTAATTATTTCGGTGGGATACGGTGTTAAATCTCAAATTGGCACACAGTTTCGAATTTGGGCTACACAACGTTTAAAAGAATATATTATTAAGGGTTTTACGACAAGATACAACTTACTTAAACCCGAATGTAAAGGTAATTATTTTGAAGAGTTGCTTGACTGCTTAAGCGATATATGCGGTAGTGAAAAAGTATTATGGCAAAAAGTTTTAGATATTTATACTACGGGCGTTGATTACAATCTTAATGCTGATGTAAACTTATTTTAAAACTAACAGGCAAACAAATATTGCAACATGCAGGCATTATAAGCTACCAACAAGCCATTGACAAAGCCAAAACTGAATGTGAAAAGTTTAAACAACAAACCAATAACCAATTAATGTGAGCTGAAAAAGATTTTATAAAACAAAAAGAAAGCATAGAAAAAAAATTTAAACTAAAAAATAAGAAATTTAACCAAAAAAACAAATGATAAATTGTGCAAAAATCAGTTAACTTTTAAAGCAAACCCAAACTGTAAAAGTTATCTTTGCAACCTAAAAATTAATTTATGTCAACCACACCACAACATACTGCTTGTTTGATTATAGGTTCAGGTCCTGCGGGATATACCGCTGCTATTTATGCCGCACGTGCTGATTTAAAACCAATTTTATATACCGGTTTAACACCAGGAGGTCAATTAACCGAAACTACCGAAGTAGATAATTTCCCAGGTTACCCAAAAGGCATTACAGGCCCCGAAATGATGGAAGATTTAAAAGCACAAGCAGAGCGTTTTGGAACTGAAGTAAGATTTGGTATGGTTACCAAAGCTGATTTAAAAACTACACCAAAACGTTTTTGGGTAGATGAAACAATTGAATTAACTGCAGATTCGGTAATAATTAGCACGGGTGCAAGTGCAAAATGGATTGGTTTAGAAAACGAAACGCGATTACGCATGAATGCCGGTGGTGTAAGTGCTTGTGCAGTATGCGATGGTTTCTTTTTTAAAGGACAAGATGTAGCTATTGTTGGAGCAGGAGATACAGCTGCCGAAGAAGCAACTTACTTAAGTAAAATGTGTAAAAAAGTGTATATGATTGTACGACGCGATGAGATGCGCGCTAGTAAAGCCATGCAACACCGTGTAAAAAATACAGCAAACATTGAAATTTTATGGGATAGCGAAACTGCTGATATTTTAGGAAAAGAAGCGGTTGAAGGAGTTGTTGTAAAAAACATTAAAACAAACGAATTAAGAACCCTTGTTGTTACCGGATTTTTTGTAGCCATAGGTCATAAACCTAATACCGATATATTTAAAGGTCAATTAGATATGGATGAGTTAGGGTATTTGCAAATAATACCGGGCAGTAGCAAAACAAATATTGAAGGTGTTTTTGCAGTAGGCGATTGTGCCGATAAAACTTACCGCCAGGCTGTAACTGCTGCCGGTAGTGGTTGTATTGGCGCTTTGGATGCTGAGAGGTATTTATCGGCGAGTGGGGTGCATTAATACTTAGTTATTTCATGTGCTAAAGTATATAAAGAAATAATTTTTCGTCGTTTCTTGATACGCCTTTTTTAAGGTTTTGCTAAGAGGTAAAAAATTAACATTTTAAACCCTTACCCAATATTATTTCAAATTTAGTTTGGTAAAGTTCTACAGGAAATTTTAATTGTAAAAACCATTTCATAAAACGTTCTTCCAATTTTTTAGAAAACCCATTACCGCATTTCTTTGTTTGTAATACCTTGTATTCTTTTAATTTGCCTACACTATCAATTGTAATAATGGCTGTCATAAAAATACTTGAACAGCCGTTGCAATTCATTTTTAATTTATTTTCTTTTAAAATTTTACCATATTCTTTCGTAAACCACTCCTGTTTTATGGTGTTCCATGCATCATATTGCGTTTGTTTTAGTTCGTTGGATTTTGGAATGGAATCTTTTATTTCCTGAGCATTGCTATCTAAAAATAAAAAGAGACCGAGAATAACTATAATATATTTTTTCATTTCATAATTTTTTTTTAGCCATATTTACATATACCCACCCATTTGGGTTTTTATTTTTCGTTTTCTTCTACCGCCGCAATCTTTGCGAGTTCTGCAACTTGAGGCTACCAGACTAAATAAAATTAAAAAAATGGCGAGGCATTTAATTGCGTTTTTCAATGTTTTTTTGATTTTGTTTAATATTTTTAATTATTTCCGGATCAATTAATATTTCTTTTGTTTTAGTACAACCATTATATACTATACCCGCATATAATACAATTGAAATTGGAAGTATAATATATAAAACTAACGCTCTAATATTTTTATTGGGCTTTTTATATGCATTTTCTATTTCACTATTATCAGAATTGCAATTCATTTTATTTTGCAACTCATTTATTTTTAAATATTTTTTTTCACTTACAACAAAAGTTTCAGACCAAACATCATGCCAACCCCTGTTGTTAAAAAGCACAAGATAAGGCTTCAAAAGGGACTAATCGTATTATGTTTCGTAAAATAGTGGTTCCAAGTTTAGGTTTGTTACCGTAGATATCAATTACTAAGCACTTGGTTAAATATTTCCCTGGCGTTCTTTGTAAAAAATGCTCAAATAAAATATAATATATTAGAAAAGCAAACATAAAGACAAGCGAAATTAAAAACCCAGAAACCATAGAATCAATTGGATTATTAGAGTATGCTGTTAGGCTTAACCAAAAATATTCTACAAAATAATAAATAACATAATAAACAATTCCATCAGTAAAAGCGTGAGCAAATCTTTTCCCTCCTGTAACGACATTTACGGTTCTGTAAGCACTATAAGCAACTTGCTTAGGAATTCTTTTACCAGTAGAATCCTTTTCTCTAACAGTTTTGTATTTTGTTTCAATTATTTCGGTAATCTTTTGCATTAATATATTTTTGAAATATAACAAAAAAACCCCTCAATTTTTTTGAGAGGTTTTTTTATTTGTTGAGATACTAAAATTCTGAATCAAGTTGAGAATGGCGGTAAATTAAGCTTTTACAGAAGCTCTAATAATATTCAATGCCCCGCCTGCTTTAAACCACTCAATTTGTTGAGCGTTGTAGCTATGGTTTACTTTAAATTCTTCTTTTGTTCCGTCAGTATGATTTAATGTTAATGTTAATTGCACACCCGGTGTAAATGTTGTTAAACCAGTTATATCAATGCTATCGTCTTCTTTTATTTTATCGTAGTCGGCGGTGTTGGTAAACGTGATGCCTAGCATGCCTTGTTTTTTTAAGTTTGTTTCGTGAATACGTGCAAACGATTTTACCAATACCACCTTCACGCCTAAATGACGAGGCTCCATTGCCGCGTGCTCACGCGAACTTCCTTCACCATAGTTTTCATCTCCTACAACAATACTGCCAACATTCTCGGCTTTGTAAGCACGTTGCACTGTTGGCACAGCATCGTAAATGCCGGTTAGTTGGTTTTTTACATTATCTGTTTTATCGTTAAAGGCATTTACCGCACCAATTAACATATTATTGCTAATATTATCTAAATGCCCACGAAATTTTAACCAAGGGCCAGCCATAGAAATATGGTCGGTTGTACATTTACCTTTGGCTTTAATTAATAATTTTAAGCCCTTAAAGTCAACACCTGTAAAGGCTGCAAACGGATCTAATAATTGTAAACGTTTAGAATCGGGCGAAACTAAAACTTGTACGTTGCTTCCATCTGCTGCAGGTGCTTGAAAGCCCGCATCTTTTACATCAAAGCCTTTAGGTGGTAATTCGTAACCTGTGGGTTCGTCTAATTTTACCTGTTCTCCTTTATCGTTAGTTAATGTATCGGTTAAAGGATTAAAAGTTAAATCGCCGGCAATTGCCATGGCAGCTACTATTTCGGGAGACGCAACAAATGCGTAAGTATTTGGATTTCCATCGGCACGTTTAGCAAAGTTGCGATTAAAAGAATGGATGATGGTGTTTTTTTCTTTTTTCTCGGCGCCTACTCTGTCCCACATACCAATACAAGGCCCGCAAGCGTTAGTAAACACAGTTGCACCCACTTGGGCAAATACATCTAAAAACCCGTCGCGCTCAATAGTATAACGAATTTGTTCAGAACCCGGGTTAATCATAAACTCTGCCTTAGATTTTAAACCTTTGGCAGATACTTGTTTTGCTAAGGATACTGCACGGGAAATATCTTCGTAACTTGAGTTAGTACAGCTACCAATTAAACCAGCTTCAATTTTTAAAGGCCAGCCATTTGCAATGGCAACTTCTTTTAATTTAGAAATAGGTGTTGCTAAATCGGGAGTGAATGGCCCATTAACGTGAGGCTCAAGTTCTGTTAAATTAATTTCGATTACTTCATCAAAATATTTTGTAGGGTTTGCATACACTTCTGCATCGCCGGTTAAATGTTCTTTAATAGTGTCGGCTAAAGCAGCAACATCAGCACGACCTGTGGCAGATAAATAACGACTCATACTTTCGTCGTATCCAAATGTAGATGTGGTTGCACCCACCTCAGCACCCATGTTACAAATAGTTCCTTTACCTGTACAACTCAATGAAATAGCACCTTCGCCAAAATATTCAATAATTTTATCGGTACCACCTTTTACGGTTAAAATACCTGCTACTTTTAAAATAACGTCTTTAGCGCTTGTCCAACCGCTTAATTTACCAGTTAATTTTACACCAATTAATTTTGGCATTTTTAATTCCCAAGGCAAACCTGCCATTACATCACAAGCATCAGCACCGCCAACACCAATGGCAATCATACCCAAACCACCGGCGTTAACTGTGTGCGAATCGGTACCAATCATCATTCCACCGGGGAACGCATAATTTTCTAAAACAACTTGATGAATAATACCAGCACCGGGTTTCCAAAAACCAATACCATATTTGTTAGACACAGAGCCAAGGAAATCAAACACTTCTTTACTCTCGGCATTACCAAAGGGTAAATCTATTTTAGCGCCTGATTTAGCTATAATTAGGTGATCGCAATGCACCGTAGAAGGTACAGCCACTTTAGGGCGACCAGCTTGCATAAATTGTAATAAAGCCATTTGTGCAGTTGCATCCTGCATTGCCACACGGTCGGGATTAAAATCAACATAAGAACTACCGCGTGGGTAATCTTTTAATTCGGTATGAGCATCTAAATGCGAGTATACTATTTTTTCTGCTAAAGTTAAAGGGCGGCCCAAGGTTTTACGAGCTGCTTCAATACGTGCAGGCATGTTTGCGTAAACCTTTTTAATCATTTCAATGTCGAATGCCATAATTTGAGTTGTTTGATATATGTTATTTAGTTGTTTGATATTCGCTTCGACTTCGCTCGGCGTGACAAATTTTTTGCGGTACTAAATTAATAAATAAATACCTTTTTTGCGGTATAATTTAAAAAAATTGATAAAAAATAGTATATTATTGTTAAGTAAATGATTAATAAACCAAATATTTTTTTTGCCTTAACGCTAGTATTGATATTCATTGCAACTAATTTATATTCAGTAAATTTTAAAAACGATAGCCTGAAAAAAATTAAGTTTAATTCTGTAGGTTTTAATGCGAGATGAAGCATAAATGAGTATGCCCATAAACAAACTACGGCTTTTTGGATAAATGATTTTAAAAAATTAACTCCAAATAGTAATTAAGTAAATGATTGTTTTATAGCCTTTAATACCAGTAGATTTGAGAATAATCTTAATTTTACTTGTAATTTATTTTCGCAATTTAAATTAAAGAGTAAAAATAATAAACGTTTTAAAAGCGACTTTAAATTAGGTTTATTGTTTTGCAACAAAGCGAATGCGGATTTGGAATTTTTTAAAAAAAATTCTTTAAAATCTATCTATCAACTATCGAAAGAATACATGGTAATCGTTACAATTATAATTTCTCCGGCAAAAACGTTGGAGTAGAGTTTGCTCACCTATTTTATTTTAGTAATGATTACATTATAAAGCCCTACATTGGTTACATCATCTCTGTTGCTTATTCGTATAAAAATAAGTTAAAAGTTTTGTTTAATCCTTATTCGCTAATTTATATTTTTTAGGAAGGACGGAGTAAAAGACCATAAAATCAAAATATTTTAGAAGAAGTAAATAAATTACCAAATAACATTTCGTTTTATGCCAGTTTACCTTTTGGGCTTTGTTTAGAATTAAGTGGTGATAAAACTATGTAACATTACTTAATTAAAACCAAGTAGTTTTATTAATTATTACGCGAGTAATTTTAATTGGTTTTGGCATAAATAGATGATAGATTTCCGCTACCCTCGAAATAAAAAACAAAAAAAGCCTGAGTAAAAATTACTCAGGCTTTTAATTTTTTATAAAAAAATACTATTTAGGGTTCACTTAAACTCACAAAGTGTTTATAAATAAAGATCTTTAGGGATAAAAAAACAAAATAGATGCAAGACATTTGTGAATAACCTTAAAAAAA
>JAYVGH010000037.1:0-8826 GCA_043772435.1 Bacteroidota bacterium | reverse complement strand
TTTTTTTAAGGTTATTCACAAATGTCTTGCATCTATTTTGTTTTTTTATCCCTAAAGATCTTTATTTATAAACACTTTGTGAGTTTAAGTGAACCCTACTTAAAAATAGATTTTTTATTAATAGGAAAGAAAGCAGTAATTGTAAATTCTACAAAGTAATAGCTACAATATCTTACTAAAATAATTTATCAAATCGTTCCCAATATCTTTTCTGTAATATTTATTGGTATAATTAATTTTTTCGGTGCTAATAAAACTTTTATTAACGGCTTCTTCTATAGTATTTCCAAAAGAAGTAATTGCAAACACCCTGCCACCGTTGGTTACAATTTTATCGTCCTCAAATTTTGTACCTGAATGAAAAACTAAGGAGTCTGTTTTTAAATCTAATCCTTCAATTTTATAACCTTTTTTAAACTCTTCAGGATAACCTCCACTAACCATTACCACAGTTGTAGCTGTTTGTAATGTTGTACTGTAGTCTTTTGTATGTAATGTTTGTTGCCCTACTCCTACCAACAAATCTAAAAAGTCTGATTCTATTCTAGGTATTACAACTTCGGTTTCAGGGTCGCCCATACGGCAGTTGTATTCAATTACCTGAGGTTCGTTGTTGCAATTCATTAGGCCAATAAAAATAAAACCACGGTAATCAATGCCTTCGGCAATAAGCCCTGCAATGGTAGGTTTTACGATTTTTTCTTCAACCTTTTTTATAAAATTTTCATCGGCAAATGGTACAGGGCTTACAGCTCCCATACCGCCTGTATTTAATCCGGTATCACCTTCACCAATACGTTTGTAATCTTTTGCCGCCGGTAAAATTTTATAGGATTTTCCGTCTGTTAAAACGAATATCGATAATTCTATTCCATGTAAAAATTCTTCAATAACCACTTTACTGCTGGCGGAACCGAACTTGGCATCCAACAACATCGTTTTTAATTCGGCTTTTGCTTCGTCAATGTTGTTTATGATTAAAACGCCTTTTCCTGCGGCTAAACCGTCTGCTTTTAATACAAATGGAGGCTGTAATGTTTCTAAAAATGTGTAACCCGCCTCTAAAGTATTCGCGTTAAAAGTAGCATAACGTGCGGTTGGCACATTGTATTTTTGCATAAATTGTTTGCTAAAATCTTTACTGCCTTCTAACTGAGCTCCGTCTTTTTTAGGGCCAATTACGGGTATATCTTTTAGTACTTCATCGTTTAAAAAATAATCGTGAATGCCATTTACCAATGGATCTTCAGGACCTACCAACACTAAATTAATATCCTTTTCCCACACTAAGTTTTTAATGGCATCGAAATCGTTAACCGAAATATTTACGTTAGTGCCACAGTTTGCAGTGCCTGCATTGCCCGGTGCAATGTATAAATTTTGTAAAAGTTTACTTTGTGCAATTTTAAAAGCAAAAGCGTGTTCTCGTCCGCCCGAGCCTAATATTAAAACGTTCATATAATTTAAAAAATAGTGTTTCAAAAATACTTCAAATTAATTGTATTTTTACACGCAAATGACTAATATTTTAATAATTGGCGCAGGACGCTCTACCACTTCGTTAATAAATTATTTACTTCAAAATTCAGCTATCTGTA
This sequence comes from Bacteroidota bacterium, assembly GCA_043772435.1. Classification (GTDB taxonomy): domain Bacteria; phylum Bacteroidota; class Bacteroidia; order B-17B0; family Aurantibacillaceae; genus Aurantibacillus. Next base: position 7,228 of record JAYVGH010000037.1, on the reverse strand, counting down.
ATTTTAAAATTACAGTTGCAGATATGGATATAAATTTGGCACAGGAAAAAATCGCTAATTATCCTAATGCTTCCGCCATTAGTTTTAATAGTAGTGATGCTGATAAACGCAAAGAAATTATACAACAACATGATTTTATCATCTCTATGTTGCCGGCATTTATGCATGCAGAAGTTGCTAAAAACTGTGTGGAGTATGGTAAGCATTTGGCTACAGCCAGTTATGTAAGCGCCGATATGAAAGCTTTGGACAAAGAAGCACAAAAAAAAGGACTGATTTTATTAAATGAATGCGGTTTAGACCCTGGTATTGATCATGCGAGTGCCATGCAAGAAATAAATGCCATTAAACGAAAAGGCGGTGAAATTATTTCTTTTAAATCGTATTGCGGTGGTTTGGTAGCACCTGAAAACAATGATAATCCGTGGGGATATAAATTTAGTTGGAACCCCCGAAACGTAGTATTGGCAGGGCAGGGAACTGCACAGTTTTTAGAAAATGGTGCTTTAAAATTTATACCGTACAATCGTTTATTTTCTCAAACAGATGTTATAAACATAAAGGGTTATGGCAATTTTGATGCTTATGCTAACCGCGATAGTATTTCGTACCAAGAAATTTACGGGTTACAGTTTGCCAAAAACATGTTAAGAGGTACGTTGCGTCAACAACATTATTGCAAAGCTTGGAATGTATTTATTTTATTAGGATTAACAGACGATACTACAAAAATAACTCATGCCAATAACTTAACGTATTCCGATTTATTAAATTCTTTTTTACCAAACGGCACAGAGCCTTTAAAACAAAAACTAAAACATTTTTTAAAAGAGAATTGGGATAATGACATTGAAACAATGTTGGATTATTTAGAATTATTCTCCGATAAAAAAATAACTGTAAACGAAGGCTCTCCGGCACAATTGTTACAAGCCTTGTTAGAAGAAAAATGGAAATTACAAGATACCGATAAAGATATGATCGTTATGCAACATCAATTTGAATACACGTTGCCGAGTGATGTAAACAAAATTTTAAAAACAAATTCATCGTTGGTAGTTGTAGGTAAAGATAACCACGATACTGCTATGGCTCAAACAGTAGGATTACCATTGGCTATAACAGTTAAAAATTTTATTACTAAAAAATTTACAGATGTTGGCGTTCAAATACCTATAACGCCACAAATTTACGAGCCGCTTTTAAAAGAATTAGAAGATCATAAAATTATTTTTAATACTCAACATTTATAAACTATGTTAGTCATAATAACAGGCGCCAGTAAAGGCATAGGGTTTGAATTAGTAAAATTTTTTTTAAACAATCCTAAATATTCTGTACTTGCAATTTCTAGAAACATTGACTCTCTTACAAAATTAGTAAATGAAAATAATACTATAAATTTAATTCCATTTAAAGCTGATATTACAAACTCTAATCAGCAAAAAAAAATTGTTACATTAATTAAGAAAATAAAATTACCTATAGCTATTTTAATTAATAATGCCGGCGAAATTGTAAATAAACCCTTTGAAAAAATTACTGAAAAAGAATTGGAAAGCGTTTATGCTACCAATGTGTTTGCGCCTTTTAAACTTATCCAAAATATAATGCCATTTATGGGTAAAAAAGTAAAATCACATATTGTAAATATTAGCAGCATGGGTGGTTTTCAAGGCAGTTCTAAATTCGCTGGCTTAAGTGCTTATAGCAGTAGTAAAGCAGCTTTGAGCGGCTTAACAGAATGTTTGGCAGAGGAATTTAAAACAAAAAATATTTCGGTTAACTGCCTTGCAATTGGTGCCGTGCAAACAGAGATGTTAAACAAAGCTTTTCCGGGTTACAAAGCCCCTTTGCAACCCAAACAAATGGCAGAGTTTATTTATAATTTTTCCATTAATGGACATAGTTATTTTAACGGTAAAATTTTGCCGGTGAGTTTGAGTACGCCTTAAGTCTTCTAATCTACTTTCAATTCCTTCGCCAACCCATTAAAATCAATCCCATCAAAATTACCACTACTCATCATCAACAGTACTTTGTTTTTCCAGTTAAAGGATTTTAAATAATCGGTTAAATCATTGCTTTTTGTAAATACTTTTAAATCTTCACGTTTAAAGGCTTTATTAACTTGTTCAACAGTTATTTCTTTTAATTTTTTGTGAGCAATGGTATGCGGGTTAAAATAAACAACGGCTTCATCTGCTAAATCCATAGCGCCATTGTACTCATTTAAAAACTCTTCCGTTAAACTACTGAAGGTATGTAATTCCATACACGCCACAATATAACGGTTTGTAAATTGTTGTTTTACCGCGTCGGTTGTTGCTTTTAATTTTGAGGGTGAATGGGCAAAATCTTTATAAAAATTAAACGTATCGTTTTTGTAAACTAATTCTAAACGCTTAGCAGCACCTTTAAACGATTGTATGGCTTCATAAAACTGTGTGTCGCTAATATTTATTTTATTACATACTAAACGCGCTCCATTTAAGTTCATCAAATTATGGTTGCCAAATATTTGTAAAGGAATTTTTTTTGTATCCACTATCAAATATGTAATTCCATTTTCTATTATGTTGTTAGGAATTAAATATGGTGTTTTACTTTTTAAGTTTGAATAATTTTTACTACAAACTTCAGCAAGAACTTTATCTTCGTTACAATAAATTAAATGACCATTAGGTTCAATTAATTTTATAAAGGTTTCAAATTGCTCCACATAATTTTCAAATGTTGGAAATACATTAATATGATCCCAGGCAATACCGCTTAAAATAGCAATATTTGGTTTGTATAAATGAAATTTTGGTCGCCTGTCTATTGGTGACGCCAGATATTCATCTCCTTCAATTACTGCATATTTAGAGCCATTGGTTAAATTTACCATCGTATTAAACCCTTCTAATTGCGCCCCAACTAAATAGTCAGTTTCAATTTTATGATAATGCATTACATGTAAAATCATGGCCGTAATGGTAGTTTTACCATGACTGCCGCCAATTACAATACGAATTTTATCTTTAGTGGCTTCGTAAATATATTCAGGATACGAATAAATTTTTAAACCTAGTTCTTTTGCTTTTAATAATTCAGGATTGTCTTCACGGGCATGCATTCCCAAAATAACTGCCTCAATATCTGTTGTAATTTTTTCAGGAAACCAACCAATTTGCATTGGTAAAATCCCTGCTTTATTTAGCCGGCTTTTGCTAGGTTCGTTAATTTCGTCATCGCTGCCGCTAACTGCAAATCCTTTTTCGTGCAGCGCTAAAGCCATATTGTGCATAGCACTGCCACCAATGGCAATTAAGTGTACTTTTTTAATCATAAACATAAAGGAAACTATTTTTAAAATTAAAACAATATGCTTTTTGATAATTTTTGCACATTAAAAATTTAATAAATAAACAAAGTTTGCCATCTTGAGCGAAGTTGAAGGATGGATTTTTTTTAATAATTTTTATTCTATCTATTGCGCTTCGACTGCGCTCAGCGAAACTAGTTAATTAAACTAAAACTAAAGGTATAGAAATGTTATGCCTCACACTTTCAACTGTTGTTCCTAATAAAATATCTTTAAAGGTTTTATGACCATGTGTACCCATTACTAACATATCGCAATTATTTTTTAAAACCAAATCGGGTATGGCTTGTTTTGGGTTTCCAAAACCTAATTTAATTTCGGTGGTTATATTTTGCTCCAATAATTGTTTCTGATATTGTTTTAATTTCTGTACATCTTCTTCGCGTTCTAAATCATAAGCATCTTCGCCGTACACTACAGCATTAGTACTTTCTAGCACATGTATTAAAAATAGTATGGTGCTTTTATTTCCAAATTGCACCGCTTTGTTAATGGCTTTATTATCGCTATCGCTAAAATCAACCGTTACTGCAATTCTATTAAATAATTGAGAAGGTTCAATCGTTAGTGGTATTAATTCGTTGTGAAATCCTTTGTTTGTCCTAATTTTTTCTTTAGTAATAAAAGGTATAATTAAAATATACAATAGCATTAAGAAACAAAATACACAAGCTGGAACTACTGTAAAACTCATTAAAACAGAGTGTTCGCTATTTAAAATTAAATCCGAAATTTCGGCGTAAACTAATTTTATATTTAACGAAATTATAGTTAAAGCCGCTACCCATGAAGCAATTTTTTGCCAAAGAGGAATGACAAAATCCCCCATCTTTTTTTTATCGCTTACAAAATGTATAAGCGGAATAATAGCAAATCCTAATTGTAAACTTAAAATTACCTGACTTAAAATTAATAGCTTACCGGTTGCAGATTCGCCTAAATAAAATATAACTAAAAGTGCCGGAACTATTGCTATTAAACGCGTTAGCAAACGCCTAATCCAAGGTTGTAAACGTAAATTTAAGTAACCTTCCATTACTACTTGTCCTGCCAAAGTACCTGTAATGGTACTACTTTGCCCTGCTAAAATTAAAGCTACGGCAAATAATATTGGTGCTAAAGCACTGCCTAACATTGGCGCTAATAATTGATGTGCGTCTTGTATTTCCACCACATCGTGCTTTCCATTTTTATGAAATGTAGTAGCAGCTAATATTAAAATGGCAGCATTTACAAATAGTGCTAAGTTTAACGCTATTGTGCTATCGATGGTGTTATAACGTATGGCTTTCTTTATATCTTTTGGTGTTCGATTAAATTTACGGGTTTGCACCAAGGAGCTATGCAAGTATAAATTATGCGGCATTACTGTAGCTCCAATAATACCAATGGCTATGTACAACGCTTGGTCGTTTTGAATAAATGGTATTAAACCGTTTATTATTTCACTACCTACAGGTTTTGCAATAAATAATTGAATGAAAAACGAAGCAGCAATTAACACCACTAAGCTAATTATAAATGCTTCTAATTTTTTAATGCCTTTGTTTAATAAAAACAATAATATAAAACTATCAGTAACAGTAATGCACACGCCCATTAAAATAGTAATACTTGGAAACAATAAATGTAAGCCAATTGCCATGCCAATTACTTCCGCTAAATCACATGCAGCTATTGCAATTTCGGCCAATACATATAAAAATAAATTCACAAAACGCGGGTAATTTTCGCGCGAGGCTTGCGCTAAATCTTTACCGGTTACAATTCCTAAACGTGCGCAATGACTTTGTAATAACAACGCTATTAAATTGCTCATTACAAGCACCCACAATAAATCGTAACCAAATTTACTTCCTCCGGCAATGTCTGTAGCCCAATTACCAGGGTCCATGTAACCAACGCTAATCATGTAAGCCGGACCTAAAAACGCCAATAAGCGCCTAAAAGACCCACCTTTATTGGTGTTTACACTTGCATTAACCTCTTCTAATGATTTGCTCATTTTTTTAATCTTCCAAAAATAAATGCTACAAATGCTATTTTATTGAGTTTAAAATTAACGAATTAAAAATTAAAAATTAAAAAATCGCACCAATACCGTTCAAATTAATTATTTTTGGGTATGCAATCAGAACAATTTCTATTAAAATTTAAAACTTACATTACTAAACACAAAAGCATTTTTGGTGCTAATTGCATTGTTGTTTCTAAAAAACAAATAGAAAAAATTGGCGGTTATAAAGTAAGGTTATTGTGTAAGATTAATGATAATGAATCTTTTCCATGCGCTGTAATGCCTACAGGCGATGAAACAGGTTATATTATGCTATCGAAAGAAAAGTATAAAAAATTAAAATTAAACGACGAAGCCGAATTTAAAGTAGAGCTAACAAAAGACGGTAGCGAATTTGGAATGCCAATGCCTGAAGAATTATCTGAAATTTTAAAGCAAGACCCTGAAGGCAGAAAACGTTTTGAAGAATTAAGTCCCGGAAAACAACGTAATATAATTTATTATACCAGTAAAATAAAAAATTCGCAATTGCGCGTTGAACGAGCGTGGCAATTTATTAGCAACTTAAAAAACGAACCAAAGGGTAAAGAACGAGTACCAAATATTTTAGGCTTAAAATAAATACTTAATTTAGCTTTTCTAAAAAATTACATTGAAAACAATTTTTAAAGATTTAAAAGTTATTGAACTAGCCAGTGTTTTGGCGGGGCCAAGCGTTGGATTATTTTTCGCGGAGTTAGGTGCTAAGGTTATAAAAATAGAAAACCCGAAAACAAATGGCGACGTTACGCGAAGTTGGAAATTAAAATCTGAAAATCAGAAAAGTTCTGAAAGCGCTTATTTTTGGAGCGTTAACGCCTTAAAGCAAAGTATTTTTTTAGATATTAATATTGAAGCTCAATTACAGGAATTATACACTTTAATAAATGATGCGGATATTATCGTCACCAATTTTAAGCATGGCGATGCCGAAAAATTAAAGGTGGACTACCCTACTCTATCCAAACTAAATCCACAATTAATTTACGCATCTATTAACGGCTTTGGAGCAGAATCGCCACGCACAGCTTATGATTTAATTTTACAGGCAGAAACCGGTTTTATGTTTATGAATGGCGAACCAAAAAGTAAACCCACAAAAATGCCTGTCGCGTTGATTGATGTGTTAGCCGGACACCAATTAAAAGAAGCTATATTAATTGCTTTAATAAAAAAATTAAAAACTAAAAAAGGGTGTCATGTAAGCGTATCTTTATTTGATAGCGCCGTTGCAGCGCTTGCAAACCAAGCTACCAATTGGTTAATTGCAAATCATTTACCAACTGCTATGGGAAGCTTACACCCAAACATTGCGCCTTATGGCGAATTATTTGATACCAAAGATAAACATCAAGTTACGTTTGCCATTGGAAGCAATAAACAATTTAAACAATTGTGTGAATTAATTCAATATCCAAGTTTGGCAACAGATTTAAAATATGCCACTAATCAGTTGCGCGTAGTAAACCGCATGCAATTGTACAGTATATTATACAATTACATTCAGCAATTTAATTTTAAAGATTTGTATAAATTGTGTTTGGAAAGAGAAATACCTATTGGTAAAATCAGAAACTTAAAAGAAGTATTTGAGTTGCCGGAAGCACAAGCACAGTTATTAAAGTTTAAAAATAAGAATGAAGAATTAACTACTGTGTCGAGTATTGCGTTTAAATTTGAAGAATAATTATGTCACTTCGAGTAGCTTTTGCCTGCCTCTTGCAAAAGCGTATTAAGAAGTCTGTCATTTAGTTCTAGATTCAGGACAAATGTATAGCATACATTTGAGCCAGCAAGTGTGTTAG